>JAGHAG010000030.1 GCA_021161625.1 Elusimicrobiota bacterium | reverse complement strand
TCTTCATCTTCTTTTAAATTCCATTTTAAATTTTACTCTGTCATTTTTAACCCCGCCCAGCTCCGCTAAGCGGGGCTGGGTTTTGATTTTTGCATCTTGCATTTTTCATAATCTCCCAATCTCCTAATTTCGCTTCATCTGTCATTCTTTTGGTTAACAAGTTAAAAAGCTGACAAGTTGACAAGTCAATTTTTTTAACCTTTTTCACTTTTCTGCTTTTTTACTTTTATACTTTTTCAGCCCCGATTTTATTGGGGCGGCTTCTTAATACGGCTCTTCTTCTATTGCTATTCCTTCTTCAAGAATTTTGGGCGTTACAAAAATTACAACCGTTGTTTTATCGTCCGTAATTTTTTGATGTCCAAACAGGTATTTCAACACAGGAATTTCCCCCAGAAGAGGAATACCATAACTGGACTGCTGTTTGAAGGTCCTTAAAAGTTTCGCTATTGCAACGGTTTCTCCTGATTTGACTTTCACTGTTGATGCGGCTTTTCTTGTTACAACTGCAGGAACTTTCATATTTGAATAAACTGCTCCGTTTTCCCAGTCAAGGTCGCTGACTTCTGTAAAAACAGAAAGACCTATCATCTGGTCCCTGTCAGAAATCACAGTTGGCACGATGTTCATCTTGATTCCGTATTCTTTCCATTCAACATTTGGTCCGTCCTGTGTTATGACAATATAGGGCATTTCACCACCAACCATAAAACGGGCATTTGTGCCGGATTTTGTTATGATTTTTGGATTTGATAAAAGTCGGGCAGCACCCTTTTCCATCATAAGTTTTATGTCAGCAGTTATTGCAGAAAGACGGGCAAACTCCCCTATCTTAAATAAACTTGGAAGTTCAGGCATTGTTGCAGGAACCCTATCTTCTCTTGTATATGCAATTTCACCTATCTGAAGGGTGTCTATCCATCTGATACCCATTTCCCTTGCACGATTGTTTTTTATTTCAACCGCTTCAACTGCTATCTCAATGAGTTTTCCTTCTTTTTTGTTTACCATATTGAGCATTGTGAGTTCATCTGAACTGGAATCGTTAGAAAGACTTTTGGGAACTTCAGCCTGTAAATTTGAAAATACAATAAAAAAAAGTAAAACAAAAATTTTTTTCATTTTCCCTCCATATCTTCTGCTATTTTATTATAACCATTTTTGTTTTTTTATCAATTCCCTGCCCTTTAATATAACAGATATAAACACCGCTTGACACCCTGTGCCCTGAATCGTTTTTCCCATCCCATGGAATTTGATAATAACCAGAATCCGAAGGATTCTCATAGGTTGAAAGTTCAGATGCTTTAATTTTCCATGTTTTTACAAGCATACCAACAGAATTGAAAATTGCTATCTTTAAATTAACTGGCTGAGGAAGTTTAAACCTCAAATTTGTATTTCCGTGCTTTGAAATAATAAATGGATTTGGAAAATTGTTGAATTCTTCAACCGGTTGTAGAGCCCCTTTTACAAGAATTTTTTTGCTAAAAACCTCTGTTGACGAAATAAACACCTTGATAAAATAACTGCCATCTGAAATCTCTGTCGGCGACCATGAAACCGAATAATTACCCTGTGGCAAAGAAGAAGACGAAAAAATAACCTCATAAACTCCACCTGTTGATGTATAGATGCTAACCTCAACACTATTTGAAGGTTCGTTCAGGTCAAAAGAAATTTCAAGAGTGTCAGCAATGCCGTCACCGTTCGGGGTAAATTCACTAACAATAATATCGTCAGATTTTACAGCCACTTCTATAATTTTTTGATAACACCTGGAAAATGTGGAAGAAAAGGCAGAGAAATTGCCTGCAACATCCTTTGCTCTGATTTTATAATAATAGGTGGTGCCTTCTGACAGATTTGAATGAACAGCAGAAACATCATCGCTTGAAGGAAAAATTTTGTAAAGGTCATCGTCTATAAATGTTCCTGTATATGTCCACCAGATTTCATATCCTGCAAGGTCATCACAGGTAGAGCCATTTTCATTTAAAATCACCTTCTCCCATGTTAAAAGAAAAGATGAGGATTTTGTTGAAATTGTTATTTTGAAGTTCTGTGGGGTCTGTGGTTTTAAAGTGTCCTGTGGTATTTCGCAATAGACATCTGTGTTTGTGGACTCCTCTATGTAAAAAAACTCCCTGCCTTCAAGATAATTTATTGCCCTTACACCATACCAGTATGTAACTGCATCTGTAAGATTTTTGTCCGTGTAATAGGTTGTCGGTGGAATAAGGGTTGAGATAATAACACTAAAAACCGTTGCAGAACTCAATGACCTGTAGATTCTTATGCCTTTAAGTTCAGGGGGATTTTTCCAGTTTAGTTTTATTTTTCTTCCTGAGGAAGGGGCTGAAATTGATATGTCAGATGGGGGCAAAACAGAAACATCCATTACAAAAATGTTTTTTGATGAAGATGGGCTTATGTTGTCGGATGTATCTTTTACAGAAATTTCATAATAATATGTTGCATCCGGAGAAACTGTATCAATGTAAAAACTGGTGTTTCTGGTTGAAATTGCTGTGATAATGGATGAGTCCCTTTCCAGCACATAACATTTAAAGTCGGTTTCTGATGAAATATCCCATGAAAGATAAACTTCACTTCC
>JAGHAG010000056.1 GCA_021161625.1 Elusimicrobiota bacterium | reverse complement strand
ATTGTATTGTGGTAGATGTTTTCTTTATCTCTGAAAGGAATAAGAAAATATATGTCAAAGAGAAGTTTCAAAAATCCTATCTGGGAAAAATCACCATTAATAATTTTCTTGAGTCCCTTATCCATAAACTTTTCAAGCCAGTATCTTGTATAAAAACCGTCCAGGTTAAAGTTATACTCACGTGCCATCTGTAAAAATGATTCAAGAATTTGAAGTTTTTCCTCGGAAAAGTCGTGTTCCAAGTCAATTAGATAAAACATCATAACCTTTGCAATAACAGGCTCAATTTCTTTTACAGGTCTGTTAAAAAGATGATAAATACTTTCAAACTGGAGAAAACTGTCAAGAATCTGTTCATAAACCTTCCTCATCTCAAGAATTTTCTTGAGCCAGAAGGCAATAAGAATATTGTATCTCTGTTCGCTGAAAATGTTTTCAATTGTGTATTTCTTTTTAAAATCACCCTCTTTTAAAAGAATTTCAGGTGGAAATTCAGAATTCAGCAATTCAAAGGAAAAAATCCTTTTTTCCTCTGTTTGTTTGTCAACAAATTCACTCTTTTTTTCGTTTATGTTTACAAAAATTCTGAAATATGGCGTTTCCTTTGAAAGAGGTATTTTTTCATCTTTTGTAAGACCTTCAATAATTTCTCCTGCAATATAAACAGGTAAACTTTCTTTTTGAGGTAAGACATACGTTTCAAAAATCTCGCGACCATTTTTAAACTTTGGGTTATTCGTGGGTGCCTGTTCAAGAATTTTTAAAAAATCCTCAAGAATATCCTCACCTGAAAGTTTTTTATAAAGTTGTATTGCTTTCAGGGCAAAACTCATATTCGCAACAGCTTCAATTCTGCTTATGTCTTCCCAGAACCACGCACAGGATGTAAATGAGAAAAGAGTATATTTAAGCATTTCAAAAAGAGACAAAACAAACCGTCTTTCTTTAAACGAAATTTCTCTTTTTTTGTATTTTTCAATAAAAAAATCGTTTCGGGCAAAATCTCCCCAGGTAAGCGGATATTCCCAGAAAGAATTTTCCTCTAAAAACTCATTTGCTTTTTGCTTGAAAAAAGGCACGACCTTCTGGGAGAGAAAATTAAATGCCTCTCTTAAGGGTGCTCTCCATTTTTGAGTTGTTCCTGGTTCCTTTCCACATCCACAATCTTCTTTCCATCTTCCAAGACCGTGAAAACAACTCCATGCAGTTCCTTCCCCTTCTCTTCCATCTTTTACTTTTATCTCCCAGACAGGTGTAAATTTTTCGGCAAGATATGAAAAGTTTACAACTTTTATTCCTCTTTTAGGAAGTTCGTATTTTAAAAGATGTCCCAGTCCTCTTTCTGCAAACGGTTGATGATGACCAAAAGTTTCTCCATCTGTCATTATTGAAATAATCTGGTCGTGATGGGTCTGAGGAGAAAATGCCTCTTCAATTCTATCTGCAGAAATTTTTGAATCCATAAGCAAATTCCGAAATGAAAAATCATGGGAGAGAACTCCATGTGCCACAAAAGCCTTTATCTCTCCCTTTGGTCTTTTTATGAGATAACAGTATCTCGGGTCTATGTTTCCTGAAGAAAGATCTATCTCCTTCTTTAAGTCGTGCAGTTTTGCAGATTGAATTTGAGAGGGAACAAGAAGAACAAATTTCAATCCAAACTCTATAAGATGGTCTATGACAATTTCATTTACCGCTGTTTCTGGAAGCCAGATTGCATCAGGTTTTCTTGAAAAATTCATCTCAAAATCTTTCAACCCCCACATAATATCTATTGTTCTTAAGAATTGGTCGCTCAAAGGCAGAATTGTATGGCTGTATGCACAGGCAATAGCACCACCAGCACCAATTCTTTCAATTGCTCTTTTATCTGCGTTTACAATTTCCTGAAAAGTATAAAAATGGTTCTCTTTAAGCCAGTTCAAAACCGAAGGAGCAAAATCAAAAGAAATATATTCAAAAGTGTTTACAAGGTCTATGGTAAAACCTGCATCATTCAAAATTCTTGCCCCTGTATTGGGTTGGTAGCATTCTATAAAAATTTTTTCATTCCAGTCGTGAAATGGATAGGCAGAGTCCTGTCTTAAAATTATTCCAAGATATGGATTTATTCGTGGTGGCTGGTAGAAATGTCCATGAAATACAACATATCTATCAGGCATAAACTCTCCAGTTTATATGCGGAAATATGTTGTTTCTGTGTTCTAAATCCTTTAAAAAATTTTCATCAATTTTTCCCTTTTTGAGCATTTCGTAAAGTTTTAAGAAATTGTTTGTGTGTGTCTTTGTCCTCTTGTGTGCATAGGGGACTGTTGTTCCTGTTGTCATTATAAAAGCCCAGTCAGAAGATTCAGCCAGAAGTAATTCCCTTGCCATTTGATTTAAAACTCTTTGCTCAATTTTATTCGGATTTGCTGAATTGTAATTTTGTGCGGATTCAATCATTTTCTCAACGCAGAAGTGCAAATGTCTGTATATCCAATCGTTTGTGCCGTTGAGCCACACTTCATTGTAGCCCTTGTCTCCCCATGTAGAAGGGCACACTTCAAGAACCTGCAGGTGAGGGTGTTTTTTCAGATATTGAGATGGAGACACAGGTTCAACAATTGAATTTTGCAGTTCCTTAAAAAGGTAATATAAAAAATCAGGCCCTTCAAACCACCAGTGTCCGTAGAGTTCTGCATCATAAGGACAGACAATTACTGGCTCTCTTTCAAATTGAGAATAAAGCCACTCACTCTGTCTTTCCCTGCACCACATAAAATGCCGTGCGTGTGTCAGGGCTGCTTCCTGCGCCCACTGGGGAACATAGTATTCCTTTTTATTTAATGGGACTCTGCCTGTTATTCTGTGATACTTTATTCCAACATTTCTTCTTATTCCATCGCTGTGAAGATGTGGACGGATATAATTGTATGGAAGGTCAAATCCAAGGTCTCTGTAAAACTCTCTGTATCTGTAATCTCCAGGATACCCCACTTCTGCACTCCAGACCTGCATTGAAGATTCAACATCCCTTGCAAAAACTGCAACACCTTCTTTTGTATAAACAGGAGCATAAACAGCGTATTTTGGTCTGGGTCTTCCGTAGAGAACTCCGTGCGTGTCTGTGAAAAAAAATCTGATTTTCTCTTCTTTTAAAATTTCATCAATTCCCTCTGTATAGCCGCATTCTGCAAGCCATATTCCACGGGGTTTTGTGGAAAACTTTTCCTCATAATCCCTTTTTGCAATTTTTATCTGTGCCTGCTGGTCTTTTTTCTGAACCATAAGAGGCAAAAAACCGTGTGTTGCTGTGCAGGTTATTATTTCAAGAAAACCCTTTTCCTGAAATTCTTTGAAAATTTTTAAGATATTACCATCACAGCTTTCAAAAACCTTCCTGCAATCTCTAAATCTTTTTTTATACATCTCAACAACAGGTTTTAATTGCGGGATTTTCATGGTTCTTTTAATTTCCTTTTTTATCAGATTTTCAAGATTTGAAAGATATCTCAGATATCTTTTTTGCAGGAGTTCATCAGAAAGCATGTTTGCAAGAGGCGGGGTTATGGACATTGTGAGGCGCCAGAAGACATCTTCCTCTGTAAGTTTCTGCATCATAAGAATAAGGGGGATATATGTTTCTGTTATTGCCTCAAAAAGCCAGTCCTCTTCAAGAAAATCCTCGTATTCAGGATGCCTTACAAATGGAAGATGTGCATGCAGAACAAGGCACAAATATCCTTTTTTCATTTATTTCTTTTTTTGAAGTGCCGCGGAGGAAATACTTGATGGAATTCTCATTTTTATCATTTCAAGAATGTTTCTTATCTCGGTCTGTGCTTTTCGCAAACTGCTTCTTGCTGCTCTGTCAAGCCCTGTGTATTTTATGATTTTTTGAAGGTCCTCTTTGACAATCATCCACTCTTCATCAACTTCGTCAGAAATTGTATTTCTTGGAACAAGAATTACATTTGACTTGGCAATTGGATAGAACTTCCCAAATTCTATAACGCCAATTTCTGCTCTGTATCTTGCCCCTGGATGAGGAACATTTATATACCAGTTTCCAGGATTGCCCTTCACATGAATATCAAAATAATATCTGTCTTTAAATTCGTGCTTCTTCTTCTCAACCTCATAAACCCTTAAAACAAGAGAACCCCTTAAAAATTTTTCATCAATATCCCAGTAAGCAAAAACTGTTGAGGGGTCTCTTGGAAGAATAATAACTTTCATCCATCTATATTTTTCAGGGAGGGATGGTCCCATATCAATAAAAGGTTTTTTTCTGGCTTCCTTAACTTTCTTTTTTTTCACAGGTGAAGAGGGTGCCTTTTTCATTTCTTTTCTTATCTTCCCGATGACTTTTTTTCTTGCCTTCTTTTTGCTTTTTTTGAAAAAATCTCTTAGTTTTTTCTCCTGCTTGTGTGTTAATGTTGAAATGGCATACTTCTTTCTGAATCTTAACTTTTTTGCTGCTTTTAGAACCTGTGCTGTTTCTACCTTCAATTCTCTTGCGAGTTCATAAATTCGCATTTCACCCTCCTTCTACATTTTCCATTTTCATCCGTAAATCCCCCCTCTCAATCTCCCCCCTAAAAGGGGGGAGAAACAGTAGGGGGTTCCCACCTTTTTCACTTTTCTACTTGTTATCTTGTCTCTATATCTCCATATCACTTTATCACCTCGTCACTTAGTCACTTTTTTGGCAGACCAAGGGTCTCGAGCTACATTTCTTCTTAAATAAATTCCAAGCACCAAATTACAAGCACCAAACAAATTCAAAATCCTAAATCCCAATGACCTAAACTGTTTGGAATTTAGAACATTGGTATTTTGATATTGTTTGGAACCACCGCCCTTTTTCAAAAGGGCGGGGCCCAGCCCATCTGGAAATGGGCTGTGGTTT
>JAGHAG010000163.1 GCA_021161625.1 Elusimicrobiota bacterium | reverse complement strand
GTAATGAGTAACGAGGACTCATCAGGATTAAGGATTAAGCCGTTTGCTTCCCTCACTTTAAGAATTAAGTATTTCATTTTTTCCTTCACTTAATCCTTAATTCTTAATCCTTACCACTGATTTTTGATTTTTCATTTTTCATTTGTCATTTTATTTGGCAGAGCTTTGCTCTGCAACTACATTTTTGTCGCATGGTAATGCGACCGCTACAATCCTTGTCACCTTATCACTTTATTTCCTTGTCACTTTGTTTTCTTGTCTCCATATCTCTATATCACTTTTTCACTTTTTCACTTTTCAACTTTTCTGCTTTTCCACTGCTTATTTTTTTCCAGACCTTTACAGGACACTTGCTTCCCGCAAGTTCAAGTTGCTGAGGAGAAGAAACTTTATCAAAATGAATAACTGGTAAGTTTTCTACAATTTCAACAACTCCTTCAGGATTGAATTTTTTGCTTGCACAGATACCACAACCAAAACATCCATTTTTGCAGTATTTTTTCACCTCAAGTTTATCCTTGCTGTTGCAGGCAATATAATACCCAATTCTTGCAGGAACAAGTTCAATAACATTGCGTGGACACACCTCAACACAGATGCCACAACCCGTGCATTTTGAAGCATCAACTTCTGCAACACCATTTTCATTTATAAAAATCGCATCAAAAGGACATTTTTCAACACAATCCCCAAATCCGAGGCAGCCATAAGGACAGGCAATATACCCACCACCCACAATAACGGATGCCTCACAAGTTTCAATCCCTCTATATCTGAATTTCTCAACCGCACCACCCTGACACTTCACAAATGCTACCCTTTTTTCCACCTTAACATCTAAACCAAGAATTTTGTTTATTGCCTTTAATGCGACTTCACCACCGGGCGCACACCTGCCGGGTTCAGCCTCTCCCTGCACAAGAGCCTTTGCATACGCCTCGCAAGATGCAAAACCGCAGGCGCCGCAGTTTGCCCCGGGAAGAATTTTCTCAATTATTTCAACCCTGGGGTCTTCTTTTACCTTTAAAAAATAATTTGCAATTGCAAGAAAAACACCAAAAACACCACCAAAAATTCCAAGATATAATGGACCTTCCAGAACTTCAACCATTATCTTAAAATCCCTGCAAATCCCATAAAAATCAAGGCAAGGCAGCCTGCTGTTATAAATGTTATTCCTGCACCCCTGAAAGGTCGGGGAATATCAGATGTGTTTATCCTTTCCCTTATGCCTGACATTATCAAAAGCGCTAAAAGAAAACCTGAACCAGCCCCCAAACTGAAAACAACACTCTCAACAAAGTTGTACTTTCTTATAACCATGAAAAGTGTCATACCAAGAATTGCGCAATTTGTTGTTATAAGAGGAAGATATATTCCAAGACCTCTATAAAGAGGGGGAACAAATTTTTTCAAAAACATCTCAACAAACTGAACCAGAGATGCAATCACAAGAATAAATGCAACATACTGCAAATAAACCAGATTGAAGGGAAGCAGAATTTTATAATATATGAGCCATGTTACGGCAGAAGAAATCAACATCACAAAAATAACAGCAAATCCCATTCCTGTTGCTTTTTTAAGGTCCGTTGAAACGCCAAGAAAAGGGCAAAGACCCAGAAAGTATGAAAGAACAAAATTGTTTACAATTGCAGCACCTATAAAAATCAAAAGCAAATTCATTTTTTCCTCATAGAAACTGCATTTTTAATTCCAACAAGAATTCCAAGCGTAAAAAATGCTCCTGGCGGTAAAATCATCACAAGAAACTTCGGCATAAAATCAGGGGTAACTTTTACATTAAAAAAAGTTCCAAATGCTAAAACCTCCCGAATCCCACCCATTATAATAAGAGTAATTGTAAAACCAAGCCCCATTCCAAGGGCATCCAGAATTGACAGAAAAACACTGTTTCTTGACGCAAAAGCCTCTGCTCTTCCCAAAATTATGCAATTTACCACAATCAGGGGAATAAAAGGACCAAGCGCCTTGCTCAAGGAAGGAAAGTTTGCTTTCAAGAAAATGTCAACAATTGTAACAAAAGTAGCAATCACAACAATAAAAGAGGCAATCCTAACCTGATTTGGCACCATTTTTCTTATAAGAGAAATTATTAGATTTGAAAAAAACAAAACAAAAATCACACTCAAACCCATTGTAAGAGCATTTATTGCATTTGTTGTAACAGCAAGGGTGGGACAAAGCCCTAAAAGGAAAACAAGAATTGGATTCTGCTCAAAAAATCCCTTAACAAATTCCTTAAAATTATTTTTCATCCGTAAATCCCCCCTCTCAATCTCCCCCCTTCAGGGGGGAGAAACAGTAGGGGGCCCCTTTTTCACTTTTCAACTTTTCTACTTTTCCACTTGCCCCATTGGATGTTTTCTATCCAACGGGGCTTGTCACCTTGTCTCCATATCTCCATATCACTTTATCACTTTTTTATTTTTTTCTTCATCTCTTTTATTGCACTATTTACCATTTTAACAAATGCTTTTGAGGAAATTGTTGCCCCTGTAACTGCCTGAATTTTATGAGGACCAGATGCAATGTTTCTCACAACTTCAAAAGGTGCGGATTTTCCTTTAAACTGATTCAAAAATTTATCACCTGCAACCTCTGCTCCAAGCCCCGGAGTGTCCAGACATTTCAAAACAACTATCCCCTTTATTTCAAAATTTTTTGTAACACCAATCATTGCAATAATCTCATCCTGAAAACCCATTCCCTTTGCTTCAAAAGCAAATCCTTTATCTCCCACAACCCAGTATTTTTTTCCTGAAACCTCTTTTTCAAGCACTTTTTCATTTCCAAAAATTTTATCTATTGCCTCTATTTTTGTTTTTCTTTCATTTTCTTTAATTCTGTCTATACTTTTTGTATAAAAAAAGGAAAGAAGAAATCCGCTCACCACGCAGACCGCAAAAAGAAAAAAGGTAATTCTAAAAAAATTTTTCATAAGCCAAATGGAGAAAAATCCTCAATTTTTTCAAGTAGCGGTGCAAATGCATTCATTATCAGAATTGAATACATAACTCCCTCAGGATATCCACCAAAATACCTTATTACAAGAGTAAGAATTCCGCATCCTGTTGCAAACAAAATCCTTGCTTTCAAATTCGCAGGTGCTGTAACAGGGTCTGTTGCCATAAAAAAAGCACCGAGCATAAGCCCCCCTGCAAAAAGATGGAAAAATGGATTTCCCTTTGTTGCATCAAAAAAGTAAAAAACCGAAGAAAGAATAAAGACAGTGAGTATATAGAAAACAGGAATTCGCCAGTCAACGATTTTTCTTATAATGAGATAAATTCCACCAATAATCAAAAGCAGAGCAGAAGTTTCTCCTATTGAACCAGGGCAGGTCCCAAGAAAAATTTTTTTTATCTCCCATGTTGCCTCTCCTGCAAACTTCCATGCGCCAAGAGGTGTTGCTGTTGTGGTTGCATCAATGTGGGAAATCCATGTTGTCATTTCAGTCGGGAAAGAAGCCACAAGAAAAGCCCTTCCCAGAAGAGCAGGATTAAATACATTGTGTCCAAGACCGCCAAAAAATTGCTTTCCAAAGATGATTCCAAATGAAACTCCCACCGCCACTGCAAAGAGAGAAACAGTGGGGGGTAAAGTCATGACAAAAAGAACTGCTGTGACAAGAGCGCTCCCGTCAAACTCAAAATTTTTCTTCCTTATTTTTAAGAATACCCATTCACTCAGATGTGCAAAAAAAATTGCAGTTATATATGTTTTTAAAATTGAAAGTCCCCATAAGCGAATTGAAAAAACAAAAGCAGGGATAAGGGCAATGCAAACCTCAAGCATAACGGTTCTCACTGACCTTTTAGAAAAAATATGCGGAGATACTGTTACTTCAAATTTTTTTTCCATATCAATCCTGCTCCTAACACAATGAAAATTATTGCAAAAATTTGCATTGCTGTTAAGAAGCCAAACACATTTATTACATCTCCTCTTAAAAATTCCATAAAAAATCTGATAATCCCGTAGCCAATAAAATAAAATCCCGCAACAAAGCCTCTTTTCTTTACCTTTGTCTTAATCAGAATAAAAAAAAGCAAAAAATCAAAAAAACTCTCATAAAGCTGGGTTGGATGAATTTTTACATAAAGGGGTGCAAGAGAAAGTGGGTCTGTAAACCTGACGCCAAGAAAAAAATCCGTTGGCTTTCCGTAACAACATCCTGCTGAAAAACATCCCAGACGGCCTATCGCCTGACCAAGAGCAAGGGATGGGGCAAACCAGTCAAGAAGTTCAAAAAAACCTAAGCCATATTTTTTTGAAAAAAAATAAATTCCAGAAATACCGCCTAAAATACCGCCAAAAATTGCAAGGCCTCCCTGCCACACATAAAAAAAAGAAAGAGGATTTTCCAAAAGCCCCTTAAAATCCCAGAAAAGAAAATAAAAAATTCTTGCGCCAATGATGGCAAAAATAATTGTGTAAAAGAGAATGTTTTCAAGAATTTTTTTGTCAATTCTTTCTTTTGTTCTTTTTTCAAGCACAAACCAGCCAGCTAAGATGCCGAGAAAAACAAAAACTCCATAGGTGTGGATTTTTATGGGGCCTATTTTGAAAAGAAGCGGATGCATTTAAAAAACCTCACTTATTTTTGAAACAAGTGCCTCTTTTGGAACCGCACCTATGATGCTACCAACAAGTTCTCCCCCTTTAAAAAATCCAATAAAGGGAATACTGTTTATCCCATATTTTGCAGCAATTGATGGAGAATTGTCCACATTGAGTTTGCCAATTTTTATTTTTCCTTTATATTCACGCTCCAGTTCCTCAATGATAGGTGCAATTATTCTGCACGGTGGACACCAGTCAGCATAAAAGTCAACAATCACCGGCAAATCAGAATTCAAAACCTCTTCCTGAAAGTTTGCTTCTGTGAATACATTCATTTTTACCTCCTATCCAAACCTGAGTGAATAGTAAACAACAAATAGCGAATAGCAATAATAGGGATGAGTAACGAGTAACGAGTAATGAGGGTTCATCAGGATTAAGAATTAAGCCGTTCGCTTCGCTCACTTTAAGAATTAAGTATTTCATCTTTTCCATCACTTAATCCTTACTACTTAATCCTTATCACTGATTTTTCATTTTTCATTTTTAATTTTTTTAGTGGAAATTTTTCCTCTCCTCAAATGCTTCTTTAAGGGTGTGGGGATTCACATAAACAATTTCAGAACCCTCTGAAAGTCCATGTGCGGGCTGGGTGATTTTGAGTTTCGGAAACCTCTGCCTCAATTCATTAAAAAGATATCTGGCAGTGGCAAGGCCCTTCTTATTCAAATTCATCGCAAGAATGACCTCTCTTACTTTCCCGTTTTTTATTCTTTCAAAAAGTGCTTCAATTTTTAAATCATCGGGAGAAATTTTATTAAGAGGGTCAATTCTTCCACCAAGAATATGATATACTCCATTAAAATCTGTTTCTTCAATTGCAAGAACATCGCCTATTTCTTCAACAACGCAGATTACTTCCTTGTCCCTTCTCTCATCAGAACATATTTCGCAGAGGTCTTCAGTGGATAAATTTCCACAAACTATACAGTTTTTTATTTTTAAAACCGCGTCAGTAATTTTTTCAAGAATTTTTTTTCTGTTCTGCGGAGCAAGTTTTATAAAATCAATTGCAAGACGCTGGGCATTTTTGGGTGTAACTGAGGGCAGACTGTAAAAGGCATCTATCAAATCCTTTAAATACTTCGGCATCCTGCTCATCTACAACCTTCCATTTTATTTGGCAGACCAAGGGTCTCGAGCTACATTTCTTCTTAAATAAATTCCAAGCACCAAATCCCAAGCACCAAACAAATCCAAAATCCTAAATCCCAATGACCTAAACTGTTTGGAATTTAGAACATTGGTATTTTGATATTGTTTGGAACCACCGCCCTTTTTCAAAAGGGCGGGGCCCAGCCCATCTGGAAATGGGCTGTGGTTT
>JAGHAG010000097.1 GCA_021161625.1 Elusimicrobiota bacterium | reverse complement strand
TTTTTCTAGCTCTTCTTCTTCCAGAAGTTCCATTGCATCATAGTAAAGTTCCCATTTTTTATCCATTTACTTCATCACCTCAAACATTCCAAAGCCCTGAGAATTTTTTGCACCAAGTCCTGCATCATAAGCAAAATAAAGCAACTTTGGTGTTCCTTTGATTTCAAATTTCCCAATCCACCCCTTTATGATAAAGTTTCTATATTTTAAAATTTTTTCTCTTAAACCCCCAGCAGGTTTTATTGAAAAACTCCCTCTCGGGTGTTTTCTATAAAATGCTTCATATTTTTTAAAAAGGTTTTTCGTTATTAGTTCGGCAAATTCAGATTCAAAGGGAGAATAGTAATATGTTTTTTTCTTCCCACTTTTTGAAAAGAGAGTTGTATAAACAGTAACAGGTGTCAGAAAGTAAATTTTTTGCTTTCTTGAAAATACAGGCTTTTTGTGGATTGATATATCTACAACACCCACTCTGTTTTTGCCGAGCATCAGATATTTCTTCTTAATTAAACTGGTTACAAATTCATTCAACAGGTTTTCAACTGGAGATGAAACTGTGATTTTAAAAGGTGAAGAGAAATAAATTTCATCGTTGGATATTTCATAATTTCCCTCTATACGCGAAAAGCAAAAAAGTTTGAAAACCCTTTTTGAACTTCTAAAACCTGTATCGTGAAGAAATGAAGCAGTGGTTTCCTTAAAATTTCTATAAAAAAATGCCTGAAGAATGTGATTATAATGAATGGGTAATTTCAAGGCCTCTCCTGTTATGTTTTTTAATCTCACTGTGATTCTCATTTCAGTTTTTCAAGCATTGGTTTGTGAAGAAGTTTGTTTGTTGCAAGGATTGTCCTATCTTTTTGAATTTTTTCTGAAATTTTTATTTTATTGCCATAATAGTCGGTTATCTTACCGCCTGCTTCCTCAACAAGTAACATCCCTGTGGCAATGTCCCATGGATATAGCCCCTCTTCCCAGAATCCGTCGTATCTTCCGCAGGCAACATACGCAAGGTCAATTGTTGCAGAACCAGGCCTTCTTATCCCCTGTGCTGATGTTAAAAACTTTTTAAAAATTCGTATAACCCTGTGAGGTCTTTCCCACACATAGTAAGGAAACCCTGTTGTAAGAAGCGCTCTTTTGAGATTTCTGATTTTTGAAACTGAAATTCTTCTTCCATTTAAAAAACTTCCCTTCCCCTTCTCTGCCCAGAACATCTCATTGAGTTGAGGAGCAAAGGTTATTCCAAAAACAGGTTTAAAGTTTTCAACAAAACACACACTTACAGCCCAGAAGGGATTTTTGTGAAAATAATTTACTGTTCCATCAATCGGGTCTATAACAAATGTCTTTTCCTTTATTTTTCTGTATGAGGCTTCTTCACAGAAAAATCCAAAATCTCCCAGTTTTGCAAGGTTTTCCACAAGAAATTTTTCTGTTTTTTTGTCTGCACTTGTTACAGGATTTATCTTTCCTTTGTATTCAACACAGACCCTTTTTTGAAGAGAAAGTGCAATTTTACCTGCCCTTTCAACAATTTGAATTGCTTTTTTCAGAGTATTATTTTTTTGCAACCTTCATACCCTTAAGCCGACCAATAACAGGAAGGGTCCCAACAAGAGGTCTTGCATATTCAATAAAAGCAGAAGTGATGTTATTCCCTTCGTCATTTATAAATTTATCAGGCATTTTTCTTGTTTCTTTTGCAACAGCAGAAAGAGGAACTCTTTCAAAATAAACTTCGTATTTTTTTGTTTTTTTTCTTTTTATTGCAATTGAACCACTCACACCATCTTTTATTGCGGTTTTCACTGCAATTTGCCCAACTTTTCTTGCTTCTTTTGAATCAACTTCTGAAATTACGAGAGGAAAAGACCTCTGCAGATATCCAAAGGTATCTGCCCTGACGCGGGATATATTCGTTCGGGATTTTATAACACCTGCAAGAAGGTCTCCAAGCGCCCCTGTTCCACTTAACTGAACATTACCGTGTGCATCAACCTCACGGGTAAACTTTGCTGCAATCGGAGTGCCATCTTTATCAGAAATGCCTTCTGAAACCGCAACAACACACCTGCCAAATTTTTCATAAACTTTCCTTACATCCTGAACAAACTTTTCCATATCAAACGGTCTTTCAGGCAAATAAATCAAGTGAGGTCCATCGTCAGGAAAAATCCTTGCAAGAGAGGAGGAGGCTGCAAGAAATCCTGCGTGCCTTCCCATTATTACATCAATTTTTACACCGGGCAGTGCGCGATTGTCAAGATTGTCTCCCATAAGGGCTGAGGCAACAAATTTTGCTGCAGAACCATATCCAGGGGTGTGGTCATTTTCCCTTAAGTCATTATCAATTGTTTTTGGTATATGAAAAACTCTCAATTCATAGCCATCTTTTTTTGCTTCCTCATCAATAATGTTTGCTGTTTCTGCAGAGTCATTTCCCCCAATATAAAAAAAGTATCTGACATTATATTTGTTCATTATTTCAAACATCCTTCTGCACTCCTCAGGAGTTGGTTTTTTTCTAACAGAGCCAAGAGCAGAGGATGGTGTTTTTGCAACCCTTTCAAGATTCTGTTTTGTTTCTCTTTTTAAATCAATGAAATTTTCCTCAAGAATTCCTTTAATTCCATGAAGAGAACCATAAATCTTTTTTATCTGTGAATGCTTTTTTGCTTCAAGAATTGCTCCAACAAGTGATTGATTTATTACTGCAGAAGGTCCACCACTCTGTGCGATTAAAAAATTGCCCTGTAAAAGTTCTTTTTTGTTTTTCATACCCCCTCCTTGCAACCTAGCATCTTCAATTTTTTCTCTACCTCTAAACTATCTTCCTTGTCAACTTTTCAACTTGTTAACTTTTTTGGCGAATGGTAAT
>JAGHAG010000179.1 GCA_021161625.1 Elusimicrobiota bacterium | reverse complement strand
GGATAGATGATATCCATAGAGCCGTTTTTAGTTATAAACTGGTGCATCGCATTTATTTAAGACCAAACGTAGTTGCAGACCCTTGGTCTGCTAAAAAAGAGGAAAGTGGATAGAGGAAAGAGGACAGGCAGTATGTCATTCCTGCGGAAGCAGGAATCCAGAAAACGGAAGTCAGAAGTCAGAATTCGGAAAATCCCCCTTTGTATTCCCCCCTTTTCAAAAGGGGGGAAATAGGGGGGATTATAAAAATTGAAAGTTAAAAGTTGAAAGTTAAAAATGGAAAGTGAAACGAAATTAGGAGATTGGGAGATTATGAGATTAGGAAAGATCGCGACCCGACGAAGTCGAAGGAGGATATTTCTATCCACTATCCTCTATCCACTTTCCTCTGTTCACTATCCTCTATCCTCTTTCCACTGTCCACTATTTGCTATTCCCTCGTTACTCATTACTCGTTATTCGTCCCTATTGTTGTTTGCTTTTTTGATATTTTTCCGCACTGCACTTTTTGCTGTTTGCGATGTTGGGGTTGTGTTTGATTTTTCAGGTGCTTCAACAAAAACACTTACGCTCTTTTCTGGCATTGTTTCTTTCAAGGATTTTAGCGGTTCTGTTTTTATTCCCTGGGAATTTCTTGTGGAAAAAGACAAAACCCTTCAAACTTTAAAACCACTTGTTACTTCTGGGAAACTGGAAATTCTGGGTGGCAGTTTCTATAATCTGGAATTTTCAAAGGCAAATGAGGATGTTATTTATTCACAGGTAAAAAGATATAAAGGAATTTCAGAGGAGTTTTTTCAGGCACAGATAAAGGGTTTTTATGCACCTTGTGGTCTTTTAAGAAATAAGGATTTTCAAACTCTAAAGAACATCGGGTTTGCCTATTTTCTGGCAGACGCGAGCCAGAATACACAGAAAAATTCTCCTGAAAATCTTCAGCCCTTTCTTACCCCAATTGGATTAATAGGATACCCGATTTACGAGAAATTGTCCCGTGTTGTATCACAACCCCTTAGCCCTACATGGCTTGATGAAATACACATGCTTCTTTCAAAAACCGCAACATCTGTAAGTTTAAAGGTCCCAGGAGGCTCATTTGTTTTTGTGGTGAAATTAAAGGACTTTAATTCAGAAAGTTTAAAAAACCTTCTGGAAGAGATAGAAAAATTGGGTTTGAAACCCCAGAAGATTTCCCATCTTTATGAAAAACAGCCGCCTTATTTTACGGAAGTTCAAAAAATTGAAGAATCTGAAAAAAAACCTCAAAATCTCTTTTCAGAAATTTTTGAGGGAAATTTTAAGGCTTTTCTGAAACTCCTCAATGAATTTTCACCTGCGGCAAGAGAGGATATCCTTTTTCTTGGTGGAAGAAAATTTTTCACCCCGCCCCTTACAGATGAAAAAATCTCCTTGATAATAAAAAAATTTTCAAAAGCATATAAGGAGATGCCTGTTTTTAAATTTGAAACTGCCAATTTCAAAATCATTGCAATAGACAATGGAATTTACAGAACTTATTTTGATGAAAAAACAGCATCTATTTTATTTTTAATTTCAATAAAGGATGAAAAAATTTTTGCGGGGAATTTTGAAATTCCTCTTGGTATAAAAGATTATTTTACGAGGAAGGGATACAAGGACCTGTGGAATGTAAAGGTTTCAACCCAGCAAAAAGGAATTTCAATAATAACTGCGCAGATTACACCATCCCCTTTTTACATAAAGAAAACATTTATTTTTCAAGAGCAAAAACCCATCATAAAACATTTTATCTCTGTTGAAAATACCTCTTCTGAAAGCGAGACCCTTGAAGTTTCCCTTGATATAAGCCCTGTTGATTCAGAAGAGGTTTTTCTGCTTTCAACGAAAACATGGTATAAAGGCAGCATAAACAATGTTTTAAAAGAGTTTTCAGAAATAAAAAAGGTTGTTTTCTGTGATGGGGGGAATAATTTTTTGCACTTTGACTTTATAGGAAATACACCTAAATTTATGTCAATAAAAAAAGAGCACTCTGAAATTGTCTGGAGAGAAAGGACTTTGCTTCCAAATGAAAGATTTCTTGCAGAGGTTCATATAGGGGTTCAGGAATTTGAAAAACCCACTGAGACAGAATCTTTTTTTGGAGGAGAGAAAATTATTTTTGATGGTCAGGCTCTTGAGGATTTCTGGGAAAAAGCGCAGAAATTTCTTGACCCCATGAAGGATGCAAAGCAGGGTTCTGACCTTGCCACAATTTATTATTATTCAGGGGAAAAAGCGTCTTATCTTTTTCTGGATGGTGATTTTTCAAATACAGATGTCATTTACATTGCAAGGTCCTCAAGAATTGGAAGCACAAAGCCCAAAGGAAAGGAGTTTCAATTTCAGGAAATTACTGATTACTACATTACAATTCCCCAGACCACATCCCATCCAGTTGCTTATGAATGGAAAAATCCATGGGCATATACCTTTGAAGAAGGTTTTTATATTTTTTTTGGTAAAAACTCCTGCGAGATAAAAATTCCCAAAAAATTAGAAGAAGGGCGATGGGGAATTTATCTTGAAAAAGATGGAGAAATTTCAGATTTTTCCTTTTTCTCTGTAAAATGAGGGTGGGCATTGGTTTTGACATTCACCCTTTTGCAAAAAACAGAAAACTTTTTTTAGGTGGAATTGAAATTCCATTTTCAATGGGCTTGGAAGGACATTCAGACGGTGATGCTTTGATTCATGCAATAATAGATGCAATACTTGGGGCAAAAGCAAAAGGAGACAAAGGCAAGCACTTCCCGGATACAGATGAAAAGTTTAAAGGCATATCCTCTTTAAAACTCCTTGAAAAAACAATGCAGATTACAAAGGCAAAAATCATAAATCTTGACTGTGTTGTTGTGTGTGAAAAGCCAAAAATTGCGCCTTTTTATGAAAAGATGAAAAAGAATCTTGCAAAAGTTTTAAAAGTTTCTCCGCAGGCAATTAATATTAAGTCCACAAGAATGGAAGGGCTTGGAATAAAAGACAGGGGTATTGCCTGTTTTGCCTGCTGCCTAATTAAATGAAAAATGAAAAATTAAAAATGACAAATGAAAAAATTAATAATTAGTAGAAAAGTAGAAAAGTTGAAAAGTGAAAAAGGGAACCCCCTACTGTTTCTCCCCCCTTTTAGGGGGGAGATTGAGAGGGGGGACTTATGGATGAAAAATTATAGTAAAGTGGATAGAGGACAGAGGATAGAGGAAAGAAAGAAATGTTAAATCACAAATTCCAAATAAGGATTAAATCCCAAATTTCAAAT
>JAGHAG010000083.1 GCA_021161625.1 Elusimicrobiota bacterium | reverse complement strand
CCTCTTATGAGTTCAAAATTTTTGTTCCCTTTTGCAAAGGAGAGGTTTTCCATTTTTCCAGAATAAAAGTTATCAAGAACCCTTACAAAGTGCTTTCTTTTTAAAAGAACCTCAACAATGTGTGAACCTATAAATCCAGCTCCACCTGTTACAAGATATCTCATAAATCCTCCTGATTATCAAATTTTAACCTGAATTATTCACACTACATTATTTCTCGTCAGTTCATCACTTGCATAGTGCAGTGTGAATAATTCACCCTTCGGGCAGCCCAGCACTTTTTCAGAAAAGTGCTGGGCTGGGTTAACCCCGCCCTTTCTTGAAAGTTTCTTCGTCCATTATAATACATTTTTCATTTTTTTTCCATTCCAATTCCATCATACCACATCAACCGAAAGGGCGGTTTCCTTCATTTAGTATGAATAATCTGGGTTAAAATTTAAGATGTATTAGGTCAAATTCTGTTTATGAGCTTTTTTAATTTAAAAAGCACAGATACAGACAAACTTTCAAACAAAACCACGGCAAGAACCAGAAAAATCAGGGACCTCGTATACAAAAAACCAAGAACTGCATTACCCAGAAAAATCCCTGCCCCATAAACTGCATTCAGCATTCCATAACCAGTACCTCTCTTTTTTAAAGGCATCATATCAGCCACAACTGCTCTTAAAATTGTTTCATGACCTGCCATAACAATCCCCCACAAAACCATTCCCAGAATTGCAAACCATAAGTTTCCCAGAAAAACAAACACAGGAATTAAAACCGAAATGCCTGGCAAAATAAGAAGAACAAAAATACCTGATTTTTTCGTTTTAAACCTGTCATAGATTTTTCCAAGAAAAGGCGCAGCAATAGCATCAACTCCCATACTGACAGCATAAATAAGGGGAATAAAAGCATCTTTGAAAATAGATGTCTTCTTAAAGTGATAGGCAATTAAAATATAACTTGCAAAACCTGCGGAAACGAAAAAAATAAAAAAAAGGTAGAGTTTAAAAATTTTTCTGTAATTGGGGGGATGGTCTTCTCTTTTTTCATGGGAAACTTCAGGTGCTCTACCAAGGGCAAAGAAAAGAAAAAAAACAAGCAGAATAAATGGGAACCAGAAAAATCTGTATGCCTCATGGTATTTTGAAAGACCAACATCTGCTTTTCCAAGAAAGAAAAAAACAAAAATCAGAGGTCCCAGAATGGCACCTATCTGGTCAAAAGCCTCGTGAATTCCAAAGCCAAAACCTGTTCCAACCTGTTTTGTTGCTGATGAAAGAAGAACATCCCTTGCAGGGGACCTCAAAGCTTTTCCCATCCTTTCAAAGAGAATAAAAAGTGCGGCGATTTTCCAGGTATCTGCAATTGAAAGAAGGGGAATAAAAGCAATCATCAAATATCCAAGGGCTGTAAAAAATCTGTATGCACCGGTTTTATCAGAAACATATCCTGAAAGTACTCTCAAAAAGTAGTTTAAAAACTCACCTGCCCCTGCAATAAGTCCAACAACAAAAGCACCTGCTCCAAGAATTTCTAAGAAAGAGCCGTTTACACTTCTTGCCCCTTCATAAATTATGTCGCCAAATAAACTGACAAAGCCAAAATAAATTATTACCTTAAAAGCAGTTTTATTCTGCAATCAAAACCTCCCCTGGAATTGTGAATTTGACCCCTCCTATGTGAAGAAGGGGATTTGCCTTTTTTATATCATAACCCTTTTTATAAAACTCATCCTTTACCTCTGCAACCAGAACCTCTCCCAGAATAAGAACATGGTCTCCTGTTTCAATTAAATCTCTTAATTTACACTCAAAAAACGCAATGCATTCTTTGACTCTTGGAGATTTTACCTTTTGAGATTTCTCCTCTGTGAGAGATGCCTTTTCAAATTCACTTACTCCATAATCAAACTCTTCTGCACAAATCCACAGGTTTTTTAAAATTTTTTTTGAAGGGATATTTACAACAAAATCCTTTGTTTCCTTGATATTTCTGACAGTGTCGTGCTCAGGGTCTGAGGCAAAGGCAAGAATTGGTGGCTCCATTGACGCAGGCATAACAAAACTGAAAGGCGCAACATTGGAAATTCCCTTTTTGCTTACAGTTGATACAAGAACCGCAGGTCTTGGAGCAAGAACCTTGTACCACAATTCGGTCTTTAACTTCATACAAACCTCCTTCTTAATTTAGTGGATAGCAACAATAGGGATGAGTAATGAGTAACGAGTAATGAGAGAATGGTGAATAGTGGATAGTGGAAAGAGGATAGAGGATAGTGGAAAGTGAATGGAAATATGCTCGCTATGCGAGCGAAATTTATTGAAATATGTTCGCTACGCGAACGAAACTGATTGAAATTTCCGTGCTGAAGGCACACATTTCTATAAATTTCAAGCACCAAATTCCAAGTACCAAATATCAAACAAGTTCCAAATTCCAATGACCAAAATCCTAAACTTCCTGTTTTGAACATTTGAATTTGGATTTTAGGATTTGTTTGTGACCACCGCCCTTTTTCAAAAGGGCGGGGCCCAGCCCATCTAGAAATGGGCTGTGGTTTGTTATTTGAAATTTGGGATTTGTAATTTAACATTTCTTTCCTCTCTCCACTTTCTCCGAGCGTCCCTGCGAGCAGCCCCACGAGCAATAACTATATTTTTCCAAAAGCACAGGCAGGAAAAACACAAACTCTGCAATGGCGACACAATCCACCATATCCACGCCTTATTATATGTTCTTTTGTAATTTTTGTGTTGCTGAAAACATAAGGGAGAAAAATGTCAAGAACAGTTATTTCATAAAAAAGGGCACAGGCAGGAACACCAAAAATGGGTATGCTTTTAAGATACGCAACCATAAACATGTTTCCAGGCAGGATTGGTGCTCCGTATGAGACAACCCTTGCCCCTGCTCTTCTTATTGCAACCTTTGTGGAGTCATCAGGGTCAACAGACATACCACCTGTAAGAATTATAAAATCACACGAAGCAGACATCTTTACAATTTCGTCCTTTATTTCCTTCTCATCATCTCCAACAATTTTAAATCTGCAAATTTTACTTCTGTAAAGTTTTGCCTTTTTTTCTATTACAGGGCGAAATCTGTCCTTTATTTTTCCTGAGGCAACCTCGCTCCCTGTTACAATCAGACCAATTTTTCTGGGTTTGAAGGGTGAAACCTCAATAATTTTTTTCTTTTTTATTGCCTTCATTACTTTTGATTTTTTTATGGCAAGAGGAACAATTCTTATACCTGCTATTGTTTCACCTTTCTTAACAGGTATGTGGGAATGAATTGTTGTAAAAACAATCTCTCCAATTGAATTTATAAAATGAACAGTGTCTGAATTTATCTTTGCAAGACCATCGCATTTTGCTATAAATTCAATTTTTCCCTCAGAAGGTCCTCTTGCAAAAACATTTTTCCCTGCAAAGGTTTTAAAAAGTTTGCCTGCTTCATCTTCATGAATTTCATCTTTTTCAAGTTCAAGTAAATAAATGTTTCTTTTCCCCAGCCTTTTTAAATGCTCTATGTCTTTCTTTCTTATGATGTGCCCTTTTTTAAAGGCAGGCCCTTTGAATTTTTCGGGGACAATTTCTGTTATATCATGTGGGAGAATTTTTCCAGTTGCCTCTTCTACAGGTATTTTTATTTTTTTCATACATCAAGCAGCAGAACCCTTTTTCTTGATTTCCTTTTTTAACCACCTTCCGCCTCTTTTTTCCCACTGCGTGAGGTCCCACTTTATCATTTTGACTTCTTTGTATTGAAAAATCTCTCTCTCAATTTTTTTTAGCATCTCAATAACTGACGCATCACTTGTGGAATCCACAGAACCACCTTTGAAGACAAGCTCGCCTTTAATATAAACTGTGTCTTTAACCGTATTTATGTTGAGTTTCAGAATATCTACCCAGTTCTTCGTAAGAATTACCTTTACCTTGTTATTTATTTCCCATCCTTTTGCACCCATTTTTACCCTCTTTCAATCCTATCTTTTTTTATGAATTTTTTCAAACAATCAGGCACATTAACTTGAGCATTTTCTTTATCCCAGTAATTTTCAAGAATACCTGCAAAAACCCTTCCAACTGCAAGAGAGGAGCCATTTAAAGAATGGGGAAATTTCAGACCCTCTTTTGTTTTAAATCTTGTTTTTGTCCGTCGTGTTTGAAAATCCCTGCAGTTTGAGATTGAGGAAACCTCAACCCATCTCTTAAGCCCGTTCATCCAGATTTCTATGTCATAGGTTTTTGAAGCAGAAAAACCCATATCAAGAGAGGAAAGCAAAATAATTCTATGAGGAAGTGCAAGTTTTTTTAAAATCTCTGATACAACCTTTACCATTTGCTCAAGTTCTCTGTTTGAATCTTCAGGTTTTGTAAAGGAGAAAATCTCAACCTTGTGAAACTGGTGATTTCTTATAAGACCTTTTCCAAGTTTTCCCCAGGAACCTGCCTCTCTTCTGAAACAGGGGGTTGGGATTTGAAATCTCAAAGGTAAATCCTTTTCATTTAAAATTTTATCTTTAAAAAAATTCCCGGCAGGAACCTCTCCTGTTGGTATGAGATAAAGGTTGTCTTTCTCAATGTGATAAAGTTCGTCTTTAAATTTGGGAAGTTGCCCTGTTCCAAAAACAGAACCTTCATTTACAAGATAAGGAACACAAACAGGTTCAAAGCCATATTTTTCATTTTCTTCCAGAAAAAAGTTCATTAACGCAAATTCAAGACGGGCTCCATCTCCTTTTAGCATCGGGAAAAAACTCTGGGAAATTTTTGATGCGGTTTCAAAATCAAGAATATCTAAAATTTTCCCTATTTCCCAGTGAGGGAGGGATTCTTTTTCCTCAACCTCTCCAACCTCTGTAACAACAACATTTTTTTCAGCATCTCCAGATGGAACATCCTCGTCAGGGATGTTTGGAACCTCTGAAAGAAGTTTCTGCCACTTCTCATCTATTTTTTTAAATTCCTCCTCAAGTTTTCTTCTTTCATCCTTTATTTTTCTTGCTTCAGTAACCTGTGCTTTTTTCTGTTTTGCACGCAGTTCTTCTATTTTTTTTAACTTTTCTTTTCTTTCAGCGTCAATTTTTAAAATTTCCTCAACCTCTTTTTCAGTAATTCTTCCCTTCATGGACTTCCTGAAATTTTGAGGATTGTCGCGTATCAATTTAATGTCTATCATTTTATCCTTTCACCACTCCAAGAGGCTTCATTTTTGCAACCTTTCTTGAAATTCCTGCACCCTGACAGATTTCGACAACCTCATCAACATTTTTATATGCCTGAGGTGCTTCCTCAGCAACGGTTTTCATTGTGCCTGAGAGAAGAAGGATATTTTTTGATTTGAGTTCCCTTATGAGGTCCCTTGCATTAACCTGTTTTAAAGCCTGATGTCGGGACATCTCCCTTCCTGCCCCATGACAGGTTGAATAAAATGTTTCATATGCTTTTTCACCTGCCACGAGAATATATGATGCTGTCCCCATGCTACCTGGAACAATCACAGGCTGACCTGTTTGCTGATATAAAGATGGAAGTTCTTTTTTTCCGGCAGGAAATGCCCGGGTTGCTCCTTTTCTGTGTATGAAAATTTTTTTACCTTCAAATTCCTCAATTTTGCCAATATTGTGTGCAACATCCCAGAGAACAGAAAGGTCAAATTCTTCCCATTTTTTCTTAAAGACATTTTCAAAACTTTCTCTAATCCAGTGCGTTATCACCTGTCTGTTTGCCCATGCATAATTTGCAGCAGCACTCATTGAATAAAGGTATCTTTTGCCCTCATCTGAATTTATTGGAGCACAGGCAAGCTGTCTGTCAGGAAGAGTTATTGCGTATTTCTGCACCGCCCTCTGCATAACCCTCAAATAATCATCGCAGACC
Source organism: Elusimicrobiota bacterium (assembly GCA_021161625.1). Lineage (GTDB taxonomy): Bacteria > CG03 > CG03 > CG03 > CG03 > JAGHAG01. The sequence goes on along the minus strand of JAGHAG010000083.1, from coordinate 3,147 downwards.
TGATAGCCAAAACCACGCGAACCTGTGTGTATCATAACCGTAATCTGACCTTTGAAAAGTCCCCATTTTTGCGCAAGTTCTTCATCATAGATTTCTTCAATTTCCTGAATTTCAAGAAAATGATTTCCTGCGCCAAGAGTTCCAAGTTGAGGTGCACCTCTCTCCATTGCCCTGTGGGAAATAAATTCAGAAGATGCGGTGAGCATTCTTCCCTTTTCTTCTGTGTGAAGAAGGTCGTCTTCGGTTCCAAAACCTTTTTCAACCAAGTATTGAGAACCCCTTTCAAGAACTTTTTTTAATTCATTTGTGTTTAATTTTAACTTGCTTTTTGAACCCACTCCTGAGGGGATGTTCTTGAAAATTTCAGAAACAAGTGCAGAAAGCTTTTCTTTTATATCCTCATAGGTAAGATTTGTTTTAAGAACCCTGACTCCGCAGTTTGAAACAACAAAATTATTTGCAATAAAATTGTGGTTTTTATCATTAACTGTAAAATCATAAACAAGATTTCTATATGGAATTTTTTTTATTTTTTCTACTTTGTCCCACAGGAGTCCAGCACTGAAACTGCAACTTTTTTTGAACTCCTCAAATGAGGGAAAATTAAATGCAATTCTTGGCTCACCTCTTTTTTTAATAACCCCATGTGCTTTTTCTTCCTCTCCCTTTTTTTTATATAATTTTCTTATCTCTCTTCTGACTTTAGCCCTTAATTCAACAACTTTTAACTTTTTCTTTAAATAAGCACATGCAAGACAACTCTCTTTATGTTTCCGAGAATTATATTCATAGCCTATTGTTTCAAAAAATTTAATAAGATTTTTTATTTCCTCACTTATCTGCAGTCTGAAACCTTTTGTAATCCCTTTTTTCCCTCTGTATTGATAACCTTTTACTTGGGTTATTCTGTAAGTTTTCACTCCAAATTCTCTTAAGAGTTTTGCCAAATCCTTTAAGAACATTTGTGCATTTTTAGCAAGGTCTCTTCTTTTGCTCATATTCAACTGCGGAGCATAGAAATTATATTTATTGAGAGTCTTCGGACTTGATAATTCAGCTCCGAAAAATGAGGCTAAAAACAATCTTTTTTGCCAGAGCGGACAGCTGAATATCCAATTTGGAATGCGATATTTTCTATGCGCTTTTAAACCATATGGTGTGCCCAAGGCAATGAAAAGAGAGGCAAGTGTAATAGAATTGACAGAAAGTTTGTTTTCTATTGTTGAGAAACTGTAAGTTTTATAGGAAGTTGTAAATGTATGGTTTCTTTTCCTTGAATAGATAGAAGCCTTAAAGCCAAGTTTTGAAAGGTCTTTTTGAATCTTTCTTAAATCATCCCTCTTGCCAAAAAAATGAATTTGTGCTCCTCTGTTTTTATTAAAACTAATTGAACCATCACCAAAAATAAATCCCATCAGTTTCAATATAACAGGAATAGCAGGATGGTTATAAGTTAAAGGAAGAAGATTTCGGGATTTTATCTGTTTTAAAATCTGAGATATAGCACTTCCTTTATTCGTCTTTCCCAGATTTTCAAGAACTTTTATGAAACCCTCTTCTGACAGAATTAATTTAGATGAGGGTTCTTTATACTTGACGCCCTTAAATGGGTATATAAGAATAAAATCGCCCTCTTTTAAACTTCCAACTTCTCTCATGCCCTCCTGAGTCTGAACTGGATGGTCTTTGGTTGCTTTAATTTTAAATCCAGATTGAGTTTCTATTTGATAAATTGAGGGATTGTTATATCTTTTGAGAAAAAGAAGTGTTTCTACATCATTTAAATTTTTCTTTGAAAAATCCACAAATTTTACTTTCTTTTCTCTCCATTTTTTTTCAAGTTCTTTTATTGTCAGGTAAGTGCCATTTTCTAATAAAACATGTGTTTCAGGAGAAAGGCAGTTGATATCGTAACCGACGGCTCCAGGAGAAATTACTCCGTTTTTAAAATCCATTGCAGCAACCCCGCCTATTGGCATGCCATATCCCCAGTGAACATCAGGCATTGCAAGGGAGTATTTTATAATTCCCGGTAAAGTTGCAACATTTTTTACCTGACTTGCAACATTTTCCTTCTGAATGTGAGAAAGAAGTTTTTCAGATGTGTAAATAATACCATCCACCCTCATATTCCCCTGTCGGGGAATTAAATACTTAAATTCTGATATCTTCTTAAATTCCTGCATGTTATATTTTAACAAATCTGCTGTATAAGGGATAGTCGCCACTGTATTTGTTTATAATGATCGTGGATAGATGTGGCAGGCAGAGGAAAGAGGATAGTGGATAGTGGAAAGGTAGAAAGGTGGAAAAGTAAAAAAGAAATGGGAGTTAATCCTTAATTCTTAATCCTGATTTTGCATTTTGATTTTTGCATTTTACATGTGATTTTCTTGCATCCTTATTTTATATTTATCTTAAAGGCATCTGCGGAATTTTTACTAACGTCCAGCGGGTATCTGAGGTCCGAGCGAAGCGAGGAGTTAGGCGAAGTCATAAACCAAAGCCAGATAGCCCTTGTTGTGCAAAGTTGGTATTTTAGTCACCAAAGCAAAGTATTATTTCATCTCTATCTGACAGTTTATCTCTTAGCAGGGAGCGTATCTCTTTTGAACTTCCTTTTATAAAAATAAGCATTTTTATTTGCGCCATAAATTTAAATCCCTCTATTTCCTTTGAAGCGAGCAATTTATCAGCATCTTGGATCACCTTCTTTACGAATTTATCAATCCCTTTTTCTTTGTCATTGCCACGAGAGAACTTTAAAGGATCCCTGCTAAACATGAACTCAACCCCATATAGAATTGGGGGCCCATCTATGTTGTTTACGGAAAGAACTTTGAGTTTATACAACTTATAGTCTTGTGCTTTAATCGCAACATATGAATATTGTTTGATAAAATCAGGGTTTAGGACAACTATATCATAATGCCCACGTCGATACTTCCGACCCTTCTCAGTTCGTGTATTATCTTTTTTTAACTCGAATTTATTGTTACTCATATTACATCTAAAAGGGGTGGGATATTCTGTGTGAATTAGAGAATGTTTATGACCGTCTTGATCGTTGAAAACTCCTAGTTTTGGTCGCAAAATAGCATAAAAATAGCACACAAGGTCATTTTCAGTGAAGAAAAGTGTTGGATG
>JAGHAG010000139.1 GCA_021161625.1 Elusimicrobiota bacterium | reverse complement strand
TCCACTGTCCTCTGTCCACTTTTTTTCTTGTCACTTTATTTTCTTGTCTCCATATTATTTTATTATTTTTCTGCAAGAGATTCCCAGATGCTATCATCTTTTAATCTTTCTTCAATGTTGACTGAGTAAAATTCCTCAACTGGTTTTAGAATTTCAGGGCTGAGTTTCCATACAGTTTTGAGGGCATCCCGAACAACAAGAACACCTGCAGGGGTCATTTTTCCAAGTGGATTTCTTGTTTTTCCAGCAGGCATGCCAAGAGCATTCATTATTGTCTTTATCGGAGTTGGATTTCGGAATTTGTCTTCTGCCTGATATGTATCTCTTTCAATTTGAACATTTCTTTTTGTTTTTACAGTTACAACATCAAAGAGGGGTTTTAATTTCTTGTGAATCTGTTCCGCTTCCCATGTCTTTCCATTTAAGAGAAGTTCACACATCTGGCTTATTGCTTTTGGAGCAATATTTGTTATTACAGAAATAACCCCTTTTGCCTTTATTTTTGGTGAAGCCATAATTTCAAAGGTAATGCCATCATCGCCTGAAAGAATTGAAAAATTTTCAGGCAAAATTTTTGCCTCAACTTCCATTCTTGAAATATCACCTGTTGCCTCTTTTACAGCATTAACATTTGGATATTTCCTTGCAAGGATTGCAAGGTCATAAGGGGAAAGAGCACAACCTGTTCTTCCAGGAATTATATAGGGAACAAGAGAGACATCAGGAAATTTTTCAGCAATAACTTCGTAGTGATTTTTTCTCAGCTCAAGAGAGGAAGGCCCATTATAATAGCAGTCAATAATAAGAGCAGCATTTATCCCGGCTTGCTTTGCTTCACTGACTGATTTTATTGCTTCAGCAGTTGAATTTGAGCCACATCCAGCAAGAACTTTGCATCTGCCTTGAGCAAACTCAAAAACTCCTTTGTTTACAAGAGAATGTTCCTCATGAGTTAAAGTGGGGGATTCACCTGTTGTGCCAACAGGCAGAAGCCCTGAAATTCCATTTGCTATTTGAAATTCAACATTTTTCTTAAACCCCTCCCAGTCAATTTCACCGTTTTCTTTAAAAGGGGTTACAAGAGCAGTCCAGGCACCTTTAAATTCCATATTCCCTCCTTGTCAAACAGAAACTTCACCATCAAAAACAAGTCGCGTTTTTCCTTCAAGAAAAATTGCATCCCCATCTATAGATATTTTTAAAATTTCGCCGCTTTTTGTCAAAACTCTGATGTTATCTTTTATAAGACCAAGTTTTTTTGCAACAAAAGAAGAACCTGAAACCCCTGTTCCACAGGCTAAAGTTTCTGCTTCAACGCCTCTTTCATAAGTTCTTACCTTAATATATTTGGAATTTACAACCTCAACGAAATCAACATTTGTCCCAGCAGGTTTAAAAATTCTGTGGAAGCGAATTTCTCTGCCAAGTTCACTTACATTTACCTCATTTACATTTTTAACAAAAATGATTGTGTGGGGCACGCCAACAACTACAAAATTTACCAGAATTTTTTTTGCTCCTAAGTTTATGTTAAAGTTTGTTTTTAAATTTTTAGGTGCAGGCATTTCAACTTTCACAAAGTCATTTTTTTTAACCTGAGCAGAAATCTCGCCTGCTTCTGTTTCAATTTTTAATTTTTTATTTTTTATTTTTAATTTTTTATAAGCCCACAGGGCAATACATCTTGCTCCATTTCCGCACATTTTTGGGCGAGAACCATCTGCATTGTAAATTTTAAAGGCAAAATCACATTTTTTACTTTTTTCAAAAACAAGAACACCGTCAGCACCGATGCCAAATTTTCTCTTGCAGATTTTTTTTACAAACTTCTGAAAATTTTTTACAGGGGGCATGCCTTCAAAAATAACAAAATCATTGCCTGAACCTTCGGCTTTTGAAAACTTTAACCCAGATTTTTCATTAGAAAAATCTGTCATTCTGACCGCCCTATCTCTGATAGGGCGGGGTTAACCCCGCCCATTCTTATAATAGTCATCAAATTTACGTTCATTTTTTTGTCATAACCTTCTATTATATTTATCATTTTTTCTTAACCTGAATGGGCGGCCTTTCAGGGTTTAATTTCATAAAATTTCCTCTATCCTTTGTCGCGGTCTTATTTCATAAAATTTTTCCCCATCCACCAGAACCTCAGCAGGTTTTGGTCTCAAATTGTAATTTGAACTCATTGCATATCCGTAAGCCCCGGCACCTTTTATAGCAAGAAGTTCTCCTGAATAAATGGTTTGAAGTTTTCTTTTTTTAGCAAGAACATCTCCTGATTCGCAGATAGGTCCAACAATGTCAAAGTTTTCCCTCTTTCTTTCAGGAAAAATTCTTACAGGCAGAATTTCATGATATGCATCATACATGCTCGGTCTTAAAAGGTCATTCATCCCTGCGTCAACAACAATGAAATTTTTTGAAGTTCTTTTGACAAGAATAACTTTTGCAAGCAGGATGCCTGTGTTTGCAATCAGAACTCTGCCAGGTTCAAGAATTGTTTCAGGTGCAATTTTTTTAAGATATGGAATTGTTTTTTTTGCGTATTCCTTTAAAGTAACAGGCACTTCTTCTTTGTATCTTACACCAAGACCACCCCCGATATTTACATATTTAAGAAGAATTTTTTGTTTTTTAAGTTTTCTGGAAAAGAGCAGAATTTTTTTAAGGGCTTCCACAAAAGGGGAAATTTCTGTTATCTGTGAGCCTATGTGAAAGTGTATGCCTGAAATTCTGACAGTTTTTAATTTTTTTGCAAGATTATAGGCATCTAAAGCGTGTTTTAAGGGTATTCCAAATTTTGAATTTTTAAGACCTGTTGCAATATGGGGATGGGTTGAAACTTTTATTTCAGGATTTAGGCGAAAAGCAATTTCAGGATTTCTGCCAAGAGATTTTGCGATTCTTGATACATTTAATAGCTCCTCAATTGAATCCACATTTATGAGTTTGATGTTCATTTTTATTGCAAGTTTTATTTCCTCATCAGTTTTGCCATTTCCATTAAAAACGATTTTTCTGGGGTTAACTCCAACCTTTCTTGCAAGAAGCAATTCCCCTAAAGAAACACAGTCAGCCCCAAGTCCTTTTTCTTTTAAAATTGTTAAAAGATGTTTGTTTGAATTGGATTTATATGCAAAACAGATAGTTGTTTTTGTATTTTTAAAAACACTTTTTATTGCATTTATGTGTCGCACAAGGGTTGCTTTTGAATAAATGTAAAGCGGTGTTTTGAACTTTTTTGCAATTTCTGTTAGAGAAACATTTTCAACAAAAAGTTCATTTTTTTTGTATTGAAAATAATCCATTATTTTTTTCTGATTTTTATAATTTTATCTCCAGGAGAAATTTTTTCACACACATCCATACCCTGAACAACCTGACCAAAGATTGTGTATTTTCCATCAAGAAAGAAGTTGTCCTTAAGACAGATATAGAATTGAGAGCCACTTGAACGCCTTTGAGGATTTACTGTATCAGGCAATCTTGCCATTGCAACAGCACCTTTTATGTGTTTCAAATTTGGTGAGATTTCAGCAGGGAGAGTATAGCCAGGGCCCCCTCTTCCTGTTCCTGTGGGGTCTCCCCCCTGAATTACAAAATCCTTTACAACCCTGTGAAATGTAAGCCCATCATAAAATCCCTGTTTTGCAAGTTTTAGAAAATTTTTACAGGTTTTAGGTGCTTCTTTTTCATAAAGTTTTATTGTTATTGTGCCTTTTTCTGTTACAATATCAACAAGAGTTTGTTTTTCCCTGCAGGCAAAAACCGCAAAAAATAAAAGAATGAAAATTTTTTTCATAATATCACCTAAGGAGATTTTAAAAAATTTCCTTCACAATATCAATGATTGTGGTAAAGAGGGAATAGCGAATAGCAACAATAGGGATGAGTAATGAGTAACGAGTAATGAGGGATTATCAGGATTAAGGATTAAGTCGTTCGCTTCGCCCACTTTAAGTATTAAGTATTTCATCTTTCTCATTGCTTAATCCTTAATTCTTAATCCTTATCACTGATTTTTCATTTTTCATCTGTCATTTTTAATTTTACTTTGTTACTTTGTTACTTTGTTACTTTTTCTTATATTCCCAGGTCTGTTGGTGCCCGTCCGAGTTTTTTCAAATCAAAAAGTGCTTTTTGAATTTGAAATTCAATTGTTTCATTTTCGTGAATTCTTTCAGGATAAATCTGATAGAATTTTTTATATTTCATTGGTGTGAGGTTTAACATCAGAGAATTTGCTCCTGCCATAAATGCAGAGATTCTTCCTTTTTCAGGGTCAAGGGTTTCCACTGCTGTTGTTGAAACAATTTTGCCATAGGGGTCATGAAGGCGAATAAGGGCAGTTGTCTTTAAAACAATATCAAGGTCAGGTTTTTTCTCATCTCTCAGAGGTGTTTGAGGATGGGGTAAAAATGGACCAAAAGTATACATTTCAGGTTTTAATTTTTTTGCAAAGAGAATGTCATTTATAATGTCCTCAGGGGTTTGTTGGGGAAGCCCTATCAGACCACCAGTTAAAACAAGAAATCCCAGTTTTCTGGCACTTTCTATTTCTGAAATTCTTTCATCAATTTTTTCATTGTGAAGTTTTTCATAGAGTTCAGGATTTGAGGTCTCAAATCTAATCAAGACCCCTCTTGCTCCTGCCCTGTAAAATTCTTTAAGTCCATTCTCCCCGACTTCTGAGGTGCTTATAAAAAGCAGGAGAGGAAAATTTTTCCTTATTTTATAAATTAGTGCGGACAATTTTTCCACATTGAAATAGGGATCTTCTCCACTCTGAAGAACAATTGCTTTAAAACCGTGCTTTTCAACTGCTTCCTTTACAGTAAAGAAAATCTCATCTTCTGTCATCCTGTATCTATTGAGCGCTCTATTAGATTTTCTTATTCCGCAGTAAAGACAATTCACTGTGCAATAATTTGAAAATTCAATAATTCCATGCACGCAGCAGGCATTTTTGTGATATTTCTGCCTTATAAAATTTGCTGTTTTATAAAGATATTCAATGTCACCCCTGTCTTCAAGATTGAGTAAATATAATAGTTCATCCTCTTTTAATTTTTTGCCTTCAAGAGCCCTGTCAAGAATAATGCGTGTTTTTTTTGAAGATGGGGACAAATTGTCCAAAGAAGAGAGTCGGAAATCCCTCTCTCTGAGTTCAAAAAATGTTTCTTTCCAGAATTCAAGAATTTCAAGAGCTTCTTTTTCAGGGATTTTGTTTATGACAAAACCGCCCTGTGCATAGATATAATCACCAATTTTTAAATCTTCAAATTCATTCCATGCAAATTTTTTTTCACCAAAATAGTCAACAACAGCTTTTTTGTCTTTAAAGCCAACAACTTTTCCAGGAATTGCGTAACACATTTTAGTAAGTGGTAAGTGGTAAGTAGTAAGTAGTAAACAATGGGGAAGTGAGATTTTTATTAGAAATAGAGGTCTCTTTCACCATTTTGAATTCTTTTGTAGAATTTCAGAAATTTTGGAAAAATATTAGGAAGTTTTTGTTTGATTTCTTCAATTTCTTTTTGAATGATTTTTTCTCCTTTTTCTTTTGTTTTGGGACTTGCATAATCATCCAGCCATTCTCTGAAGGTAAGAACAGCATTGAGTTTGCAGAACCATCTTTCTTTTCCCTTTCGCAATAATTCCATAATGCGTTCGCCAGTTCTTCCGCATCTATATCCTGCTGTACAGAAAGATGTAATGTATCCCATTTCAGCAAATTCACCAATAACCTCATCAAGGGAACGGGTATCCCCAAGGAGGAACTGCTGTTCCGCAGGAATTTGCTGTTCTAAGTTTTTACTGTACGCCCCAATGCCGATTTTTGTTGAGGCATCTGTTTGCGTTATTCCAAGAGAAATAACTTCTCGTCTCAAATGGGCAGGTTCTCTTGCAGTAAGGATTAAACCTGTATATGGCACAGAGAGACGTAAGACTGCTATCAGTTTCTTAAAATCCTCGTCACTGACTTTGTATTCTGTCTGCTGAATAAAGGGGGTGTTTTTTGCAGGTTCAAGCCTTGGAAAAGAAATTGTATGAGGACCAATGCCATTAAAATGTTTTTCAAGGTCAATTGTGTGATACACAAGCCCCATAACTTCAAATTTCCAGTCATAGAGACCAAATAACGCACCGATTGCAACATCATCAATTCCTGCTTCCATTGCTCTGTGAAGAGCATAAAGGCGCCATTTATAATCTGCTTTTATGCCTCTGGGGTGAACTTTTTTGTAAGTTTGGTGATGATAGGTTTCCTGAAAAACCTGATATGTGCCAATTCCTGCCTGTTTTAAAAGTTTAAGTTTTTCCACACTCATGGGTGGTGCGTTCACATTTACTCTTCTAATCTGCCCTTTGTCAACCGTAACACTGTAAATTGTACTGATTGTATCAACAATGTAATCAATGTCTGAGACAGGGTGTTCTCCATAGACAACAATCAGGCGTTTATGCCCGATTTTTATAAGTGCCTGTGTTTCATTTTTTACTTCCTCAAGAGAAAGACGTTTTCTTTTTTCCTCGGTGTTTTCTTTTCTAAATCCGCAATAAAGACAGCTGTTTACACAGAAATTACTCAGATAAAGAGGGGCAAAAGTTACGATTCTGTTATCATAGACCCTTTTTTTTACCTCAGCTGCTCCTTCAAAAATTTCTTCCCATAAAGATGGGTCTTTCACATTTAAAAGACAGGCAGTTTCATGGGGTTCAAGCCGTTCAATTGAAAGAGATTTTTGGATTATGTCTCTTATTTTTTTAGGTTCAGGATTTTTGTTTTCTTTCAAAAGATGTGCTATTTCATCATCATTTATAAAATCCTGTTCATTTTTCATAAATTTCAAAATTTCATCCTGCCGGATAGTTGTATCCAGAAATTCCTTAACAGTCATAAATTTTTTTAAATCGCTTTTAGTTTTTCAAAACTTTTTTCAGAACACCTCTGGGGTCATTTATCAGCAGAACCATTTCCCAGATAAATAAGGCAAAGAGGATGGTGCAGACCCCGAGAAGAGTTGCATCCCTGGAAATTTCAAAAAACGCCTCTCCTTCAGTAGATGCTATTGCAGCATCAACAATCCACATGATTGTTGCACCCCAGAACATGAGGGCAAGAAATCCAATTTTATATTTGTCCTCAGGGGCATTAAAATACCAAAAAGCAGTTGTAATTATTGCAGCAAGAGCGGTCATCAAGAGCCACATTTAAACCTCCTCAACAGGTTTTTTTGATTTTGCGACTATTATTTCAGCCACAAGAACCATTAAAAGCCATACACAGGTTACAGCCACTGCCATGGTTGTGCCAACTTTTGCCATTTCATTAAGCATAGGGGGAATATCTGCAGGATTTTTCATTGCTGTTAGAAAAGGTGGCCATGGAACAACTTCTCCATGCCAGATGTGTTCAAGAGCAAGCAGGGCAACCCCGCCCCACAGCATCCTGTTGAGCCATCCTAACCTTTGTGTCCATTTGAATCCTTTCTGCTGTTCCTTTTCCTTTTTTTTCACCATTTTCTGAACAACAGTTGTTACAACTGCCTCTCCTGCTGGTACAAGAAAACATGCCATTTCGTCCTCCTTATCTAACAGGGTTTACAGAATTTCAAAATTTATTTTAGCATAATTAAAAACTTACAACAACCTGCATTGAAAACAGGTTATTTTTCACAGAGGGGCTTTCTCTTCTTATCTGATATTCAGCAGTGCAACGGGTATCATCTGTAAAATTTTTTCCCAGGGCAAGGGTGTATCTTTTTTCAGGCTTCAATTTCTCTTCTTTATAATAGCCAAACCGCACTGCTGTATATAATTTTTTAGAGATTTCTTTTGTTAAGTGCAGGTATGTTGCCATTGAGTTTTTTGTTTTTACAGGACTTTCTTCTGTTCCTTTTATATATTCTGCTTTTACTTGCAGTCTGTCAGATGTATAAGAAAAATCAAATCCTGTTCTGGAAAGCAGGTCAGAATTGTTGTTATCCAGATAAGGACCCTGCATAAAAGAGATGCCTGCCTCAAGATTTTTTGAAGGGGTGAATCCTATTCTTACGCCTGATGTTTTGGCATTATTGTTATCCTGAATCTGGTTTACAGGAGAGCCCTTGTCCTCGCCAAAACCATTAACCACATAAAAATTAAAATTGAGTTTTCCTGAATTTCCTGAAAAATTTACCCCAATATCAGACCAACCCCCGTCAAAAAGTTTTTCAGTTGTTATGGGTGGTGTTATTGTTTTTCTATCAGGTGTGGCAAAGAATTTCCAGTCAAGACCAAAGGGCATGTCAATAAGACCTATTTGAAAATTTAGATTGTTTCTGGTTTTTATGTTAAGCAGGGTCTGTCCCATAGAGATTTCCTCATCCTCAATAACAAAAGCCCCCTCAAAAGAAAGGGTTTTTGAAAATTCCCTTTCCATGTCAATTTCTAAACTGCCGATGCCAAAAGAAGAATTGCCGCCCTCCTGTTTGGAATAATTAAAATCCACAAAACCAGAAAACTCCATTTGAGAATAAAGATTAAAGCACAGGGAATAAAGCAAAACAGAAGCAAGTAAAATTTTCTTCATAAAACCTCCATAACACGATTTTATAAAAATGTAACACAATCTGAAAAAAATGTCAAGAAGGCGCAGGTTAAATGTTCTTTCCAGTTATTGCTGCAGTAAGATTGCTGTATTTAACTCCTTTCGTCCCGGCGAGTTTTTCGGATAGATTTTTTATTTTATCAGGTTTTCCGCGAACAATTACAATTTCAAAACAATTGTTATGGTCAAGATGGATATGCTGTGAGGAAATTATTACATCATAAAAGTCATGCTGAATATCTGTTAATTTTTCCACAATGTCGCGTTTGTGGTGATTATAAACAAGGGAAATGACCCCCACCACGGTGTTGCCCTTGAGCCATTCGTGTTTGACAAGTTCTTTTACAATCAGGTCAGATATTGCTTTTGACCTGGTGGGATACTTTTTCTTTTTTATGTAGGAGTCAAAGTTTTTAAGAACTTTTTCCTCAATTGAAACACCAAATCTTTTTAATCGGGACATCTCTTTTACTCCTTGTAACCATTATATCAAAAAGAAAATGGAATAAGAAAAACGAATTATATATAATAAAATCATGAGAACAATTTTAAAGGCAATTTTTTTTATTTTTTTACTGGTAATTGTCTTTTTTATATTTTTTCCTTTTGAGAGAATAAAAAGAGAAATCCGGATTTCAATGGAGAAAACAGGCATTAAATATAAAACACTTTCCACAGATTATTTTGCAAAGATAACCCTTGAAAATGCTGAGGTTGAGTTTTCCGGCAGGAAGGTCCAGATAAAAAATATGGCTTTTTATTTCAAGCCGTTTTTCATATTCAGAAAAAATCCTGTTCCACAGAAAGTTTATATTTATGGGGTGGAGTATGACATCCAAGCCCTTCAAGAATTAAAGGGACTTATTACTTTGCCCGGTGAAGAGAAAAGAATTGTTGTTGGTTTTAAAAATATAAAACTGAAGGTTTCTGATTTAAAAAGAGTGTTTTATATTTCAGGAAGAATAAAGGATAAAAGGATAGATTTGAATGTTTTTTCTGACAGATTAAAATTAAATGCCCGCATATTAAAAAAAGAAAAAAAATATGAGATTTACGCATCTTTAAAGGATTTTGATTTGATTGGATTTCTTTTGAAAAAACCTGAAATTGAAAATGCTTCTTTTACCGGCAATTTCTATGGTTTATACTCAAAGGCAAAGTTAGAGATGAAAAATCTAAAAGGAAAATTTTTCTCGCAAAAGATTTCTTTTTCAAAAAACATATTCATTGAAAGAGTTGCCACGGACCTTTCTCTGAAGGATGATGAACTTAATGCGCAAAATTTTACAGCAAATTTTAAAGGGCTTAATTTGGATGGGGTTTTGAAAGTTTCTCTTAAAGGCGGAAAATTTGTAAGAGCCAATCTGAACATTACAGGAGATTTTAAGACAGAAAAATTCTCTATGCTTAGGAATAGAGGTTTTATGAAAATCTCAGGCATGGCAGAAAATCCGCTTATAAAAATTAAAGGAGAGGCAGAAAAAGCAATTTACAAAAATTACTCTTTTGAAAATGTAAAATGTGTTCTTGTCTATAATGAAAGAAATTCAAAGAAACTTGTAATAAAGGATGCAAAAGGCAAAATCAATGATTTTTTTGTTTCAATTTCAGGAACCCCTTTGACAGAAAAATATCACATAAAAGGTGTTTTAAAGAAAACTCTAAATCTGGGTGAGAAAAATTTTGATTTTTTTGCAACTTTTGTTTCAAGTGCCAATGCTTTGACAGTAATTCCTTCCATCAAAAGAGAGGATGGAAAAGTGCAAATTACAGGTAAAATTTTTAAAAACAAAAATAACCTGAAAATTTTTGTAAAAGGAAGGAATACGGCTCTGAAATTTTCGGGTAATTTTAAGTTAGAAGAAAACAAAATAATAGATGGGGAAGGGGATTTTTTTGTAAATAAGACGAAGTTTTCCGTTAAGCAGGTCAATGGTTTTGGTAAAAAGGGATCTTTTCTTATCAAAGGCAGGTTTGTTTCTTCAGTTGATCAGGGTATTTTTGAGATTTCAAGGCAAAAGGCTCTTATTTCATTTCTTCTTGATGGCAAAAACAACAGATTTGAAGGTACTTTTAGTTTGCAAAAAAAAGATATTCCCTTTAATGCAAACCTCTCTTTAAGAAAAGCCACCTTGAATCTAAAAGGAATTTATAAGCAAAAAATTATAAACGGAAGTTTTACTGTAAAAAAAATGAAGAATCTTCCTACATTGGAAGGTAATTTTAATTTTGAGAAAGGAATTCTTAAATTAAAATTTTCAATGGGTAAAATTTTAATGGGGCAATTAAACTTTAATAAAGAAATCTCAGGTTTTATAAATGGGAAGGATTTTCCTCTTTCTGTTTTGAGTAGCGAAATCAAAAAAAC
>JAGHAG010000152.1 GCA_021161625.1 Elusimicrobiota bacterium | reverse complement strand
TAAAGGACTAACAATAATCAAGAACACAAAAAAAGATTTCCTTAACATCTCCAATTTCATTTTTAATTTTTTTGGCGATTTACATCGCCCGCTACATTATTCTTCTGGCAGAGCAAGCTCTGCAACTACACATTTTTAATTTGTCATTTGTCATTTTTAATTTTAATTATCATTTTGCTATTATAACAACTCCTTTTGTTTTTCCCTGAGGTGATACAAATTCATAGAAGTAAACCCCTCCCGGAAGTTTTTTGCCTGATGAGGTAACTCCTCGCCAGACATTTACATCTTTACCTTCATAAACTTTTTTTCCTGTTGGAGAATATATCCTTAAAATGCTGGGCGTTGTTGCTCCTGTAAATTCAATAAAGTTGTTGTCTGAATTGTCATACGGGGTTATGATTTTTCTTTTTGGCTTTATGGAACTTGCATTTATTGTTTGAGAATTTTTTGTGAGAATTGCATATGTTCCTGTTCTGTAAATGTTTGCTGTAAAGAAATTGTTTGTCTTGTTTTTTGTTTCAGATATAATACGCCAGTTTACACCATCCCAGAGAAAAAGAGCCATATCATCTTCTGAAATCTGCGCTCTGTCATCAATATTGTCTCCATCATTATCAATCCACTCAACATACAGAATAGATGTCTTTAAAAAAGTTGTATCAGGTGATATGGTAATTGCAAAAGCAAAATTTTTACCATACACAGTTGCATCAGAAATTGCATCAATTTTAAAAGAAGATGAAGCAGAAATTGCTCCCTGCGGGATGTTGAGATATGTGAAGGAACTCAAACTAACTGTTCCTCCTGAGGAAGAGACGGTTATCTGAGGGGTTTCAATTACCTCAACAGAGAAAACACTTCGCGTTGAACCAAAACTTACATAGAAGTTTTTCATTCCCACAGTTTTAAAAACAGCACCTCTTGCAAAAAATTTTCTTCCTGCATCTGAAAGTGTAAATGTATAGGAACTTGGATAAAAGTCAACATCTGTTCCTGAAAAATTCACAGAACCCTCAAATTTATATGTCGTTGTGCTGTGGTTCAGATTATAAAGAGAATTCTGACAGAAAACTGTAAAGTCAACAGGAATACCTTTATAAACAGAACTTGAAATCTGAACCGCAAAATAGGTTACAGTATCTGGTCCATATCTCGGAACCCCCTGTTTTATATCTGAAAAAGTTGATGTGGATGCAAAAAAATCCACACTATCAACAGAAGCAACTTCAAAAAAATGTGTCACATCCTGAACCAGATTAAAGACCTCATAAATTTGTTTTGTGCCAGGAGATGAAACCTGTGTTGAAATTATCTGAGTATATACGGTTAGGTTAGAGACAGTGGAATATCTGATGAGATACTTTTTTACACTTGAATAAAAGTCAGAAGGAGCGGTCCATGACAGGATTAAAGACCCTGAAACTGTTCCTGTTGTAACTGTAAGGTCTGTGATTTTTTGGGGAGGGGTTTTGTCAAAGTAAAAAGAACTGATTGCAATACCGGGGGAACTTGATGTGCTTGTTTCATTGCCATAAGAATCCCTTGCCTTTACATAAATATAATGCGTTGTTCCCTCTGAGAAGACAAAAGTTGAAATATCAAATGACCAGTTTTGAGTTCCAGAAGCTGAATACCACACTCCATCTGGGAACGAAGTGCTTATCCATACACCTGAAACAGAACCATAGTTATCCTGTGCAGTGCCTGAAATTAAATCAAGTTTTCCGTATGATGCACCATTAACAGGAACATTTATAGAAACTTCAGGCGGGGCATTGTCAGGTTGGGATTTTGCTGAAATTGTTGAGGATTTTGATGAGAAATTGTCCTCTTCATCCTTTGTCCACAGGCAGATGTAATGAGTTGCCCCTGCAGGAAGCCCTGAAAGTGCGGTTGAGTGCTGTGAAAATGGCAAACAAACTGTGGAAATAACAACCTGTGCTTTTGTGTAATCAGAACTTAAAACTTTGGTGTATGAGGTTGAGTAAAAAATTCTGAACTCTCCAGAAATTTCCCCTTCCCATCCATTGTCACCTGGAGCAATCCATGTTAAAAGAATTTCACCCGGATTTGAACCTGTCGCTCCGTATATCTGAGTAACCGCAGCAGGTGGAACCGTATCGCGCGTTTTTGCGTATGCTTCCTCTGACGGTAGAGACCAGTTATCACTCTCATCACTTAAAGATAACCTGAAATAATATGTTGTATCAGGAGAAAGCCCTGTAACCGTAAAACTCTCGTTATTTCCCGGAGATGTTGAAGTTGAAAATTCAATTTTCATATTATTTGCAAATGTTGTTGTTGAAGAATCAAAGGAATAAGTTGCAAATGCAATTCTGTATTTTCCATTTGATATATCGCCTGTATAATTTGAATCTCCTGTTGCAATCCAGGAAAGGGCAATTTCACCTGCATCACCTTGCAAAGCAAAAAGGGTTGTTATTTTTGCAGGCGGTGTTGTGTCATAAGGATAAATGGACTTAACCTCGCTCCAAAGGCTTTGCTTTTCTCTCCAGTCAATTGCCTGAAGACGAAAGTAATATGTGTTAAAATTTTGTAAACCTGTTACAGTATAGGTATTTACAGGATGTGCTGTTGTTATTACAAGCGTAAACCCCTGAGTTTGCGAATAAGAAGACATTTCAAGAGTATAAGAACTTATGTCTATTTCTGTATTGAGTTGCCAGTTTGCAGTTATAAAACCATCTCCAGGATTTAAAGCAGGGTCTCTCCAGGTGGGTGAGGATGGAGCAATGTCCTGTGCATAGGTCCAGTTTAAAGCATTGACGCCGTTTCTTGACCAGTAGCCATAGGATATTCCATCAGAGCCTTTTATGGCAAAGTAAAAAGTTGTTCCAGGTCTTAAACCTGTGATTGTTCTTTCCTCAGTCCATCCACCAATTTTTGGTTTCCAGTCCTGTGTTAAAACAGGTGCTGTTGAAAAATTTGTTTCGTCAATCTGGGTTAAAGATGAGAATCGCACATCATAGGAAGAACATTTTCCAAAAGTTCCGTCATTTCCAGGTGCTGTCCAGTAGAGTTTTATTTCTCCGTCTTTATCTCCAGGCAGAGCTGTGAGATTTGAAATTCCGCACGGTGGAACTCCTGTAACATAAATTGTCTGCTCTTGTGTCCATGCACTTACTGAAAAGGATGAATCAATGGCTCTGACAGACCAGAAATAGGTTACCCCTTCCTTAATTCCTGCAAGCTGTATTCCTGGAGTGCCTTCAATTTTTGCAGGTGGATTGTACCCAAGAAAGGGAGTTGCAAGACAGCCTGAAATTGTTCCTGATGAAAAACTTACAGTTCCCACTCTCAGGGAATAATTCAAAGCAGATGTTGAGGTTTTGTCATCAAAAGGAGCATCCCATGTTAAAACAAGATAACCCTCTGAAACAGAAGCAGTTGGATTTGCTGGTGCTGATGGGGGACTATTACTATTAGAATCGGCTGTGGTGTTTTTATAAAGAAGGGATTTCCCCTGTTCAGTTGAGGTATCTTTTCCGCAATAAAAAAGGTCTATGTCTCCATCTGAATCGTAATCACAGAATGCTGCAGCCCCATATACAAGGGGATACAATCTCTGAGCAAGAACAAATTTAATTCCATTATATTGATATAGGATTGCATCTGCATCATTTGTGCTTTTGCCAACAAGAAAAAGGTCTCCATAGCCATCATTGTTTACATCACCTGCAATAATCTGACCCTCTTCCACACCAACAAGATATGTGCTTATTGTAAGGTTGTAATTTGGAGCACCTGAGTTTTCAAAAATATAAACCCTCTGTTCAGGAGTTGCAAATTTCTCGTAACCTGATATAAAAAGGTCAAGGTCCCCATCTGCATCATAATCAAACCATACCACTGAACCATTATGCTGAATTTCTTTTGTGAGATACGAGGTTTCTTCAAACTCACCGTATCCAAGGTTTTTATAGATTTTTGAAACAATATGTTTCTCTATGTAAGTTGAATAGGTTATCTCATATCTGCCTGTAATTGCAAGGTCAGGCCAACCATCAGAATTGTAATCACCAAAAGCAAGGTCGCCATCCTGCAGACCTGGAATTGCTGTGTATTCTTCCTCTTCAAAACTTCCACCGTTGTTGTAAACGCATATAGTTTTATAACTTAAAGTTCCCGCGATATGCCCTGAAGCAAAAAGGTCAAGGTCCCCATCTGCATCAATGTCAACCCATTCACACATTGAGTACTCAAAAGATGTTCCTGAAAAAACTTCTGTAAAAGTTCCAGCGCCACCACCTTTATAAATTTTTAAGAGACCTGGCCATCCTGTAATTGCAATGTCAAGTATACCATCGCCGTCATAATCTCCTGCTGCAATGTCTCCATCTCTTGGATTGTCGGAAATCAAAGGGTCTTTTGCAAAAGGATTTGTAGGCAAACCATTTTCAAAATCATATCTTAAAACATCCTGCCCACTTGGGAGGGTTCCAAAAACAATAAACTCATAATCCCCATCACCATCAAAATCACCCCAGGTAACACCTCCCTGATAAATTTTGCCAAAATTTGCATTTTGGTCAACTACGAAAGAAGAAAAAAGCAAACCATGGAAGATAAAAAAAATAAAAAAAACTGTAAGTTTTTTGACTGTGAAAATCACGGAGAGATTTCCTGCCAGGAAACGATTTGAATTGAACCCGTGGAGCCCTCTTCCCATGGAATATCAAGAGGGATGTCATCCGTGTGCTGAACAGAAACATTTGCAGCAAGAATCACATCCTCTCCTGCTTCAATAATTCCTTCAAGGTTTATCTTAGCATCCCCCTCAACATCTGTGCTTCCGTATATATAGCCATTTATCCAGATGTTTGAATCAAAAAGAATATCTCTTATATACCATGTTCCACCCGTCACAAGAAGATTTACCTCAACCCTATCTGTATCTCCTGTGCCACCAAGATTGCTTCTTACTCTTATGCCATAGTCAGAGGTTCCTGAAGAGACAACAATTGTTCCTGCATCAGGACCGAGTTTGGAATTGCTTTTAAATTCAACCGCTCTTGTAAAATTATATGCATTCCCTTCTGGATTCCATGTCTGATTGTTGTCAAGATAAAAAATTTCTTTACCTGCACCTGCAGATGAATCCAGTTTCCACGGTGTGTCAGCCCCACCATTTAAAATTGTTTTATAATTGCTAACGGTTACTTCTATTGCTGATGCAAGTATTGAATCAATGTCTGCGGACGGAACTGTAATGGGGTCTGTGTCAGAAGAATTGTCATTTTCCACAATTGTTACATTTAACTTCTCAACGATATTATCTTCATCATAAATTTCAGGTGTATCGTCTGAACTTTTTGGTGCATGTTCATCAGGAGATTGAGAAGAATCATATCTGCATTTTATGTATTGACCTGAAACTCCCACATGAAATTTGTTTCCAATATCAATTACAGGGGTTAGAGGTCCATTATAAGCACTGTAAATTGAAGCATCTCCTTTGCCGGGTTCGGACTCTGTAATTGTTACATTGTCTCCGATAATAATTCTGTTATTTGATTTGATTGTTCCATAAATTGTTGTGTTTGAACCGATTGAACCGGTGCCACCGAAAGCAAGGGCGTGTTCGGGCGTAGATGGTGTGATATAAATCACAACAGAAATTTTTCTCACCTCTTTTGCATCTGATTTTGTTGGAACATAGCCAGTGGATTGAATTTCATATCTGTCACTTCCAAGAGAATTAACAGAAACCTCATACTGGGATTCCTCAAAGTCCGTAAGAGAAATGCCTGAGGTACTGCCCTCTCTTATCTGGGCAATTTTCCTTTCTGCTCCTGCTTCTGCAGCATAAAGTGCCCGCTGTGAAAGGAAACTCTTTACCATCTGGTGGGATTCGTAGTTTACAAGCCGAACAAGTGAATAGGAAATCAAGGTCAGAAATGCCATAAGAATTAATGAAAAAACAAGAGAAGCCCCGGATTCAATTGAATTGCGAATTTCAAATTCAAACTTTTTCATTTTCAATTCGTCATTTCTAATTTTTTTATTCCGAACCTGAATGGGTTTGCCGGGTCTGATATTCTCATGTGTAGCACCCCTGAAGGTTCGGCTACTTTTTTTTCCACTGTCCACTTTTTTAATCATATTTTGCTTTTATTGTTGAAAATATAATTTCCTGACTCTCTCCTCTTTCGGTCCATGAAATTTTCACATCAACCTTTTTATATCTTCCCTTCTCTCCTAAAATTAGTTCTGAAATTCTTGTTTGAAGAGTATATGAAGCGCCTCTGTCTGAAAGCGTACCTGTTTCCTGTATGCTCCAGTTTGGGTAACTCAGAGGGGTTAGAAGATTGTAATCTGTTCTGTTTGTCTCAACCCAGTTTACAATTTTGTTATATGCAAGGGTTTTATTTTTTGAGGCTTGAGAAGATTTTATGTTGTTGAGCATTGTCTGTGTGAAACCAAGCGCCACATATGCAATTATTGCAATTGCAATAAGTATCTCAATATATGTAACACCCTGCTCTTTTTTCATTTTCTCATCTTTTTCCCACTATAATTATACTCTGAAAAAAATAAAAAGTAAACAGTGATTTGTATTAATAACAGTCCAGGGATAAGTAATGAGTAACGAGTAATGAGGGCTCATCAGGATTAAGGATTAAGCCGTTCGCTTCGCTCACTTTAGCCCAGCACCAACTTGGTTGAATATCCTTTTTAATCTGTCCAAGTTGGTGCTG
>JAGHAG010000057.1 GCA_021161625.1 Elusimicrobiota bacterium | reverse complement strand
GAAATTCCACAGACAATTTCATAATTTATTGTTCCGCACAGTTTTGCAATTTCCTCAACAGAAATTTTCTCTCTCCCTTCCTTTCCTATAATTGTAACATCTTCTCCGATTCGCGGATTTTTTAAATCTGTCACATCTATCATTGTCATATCCATACAAACCCTTCCAACAACAGGAAATCTTCTCCCCCTTATTAAAACGCATCCCTTATTTGAAAGTTCCCTTCTTATGCCATCAGCATATCCAACAGGTAAAGTTGCAATTTTAGAATCTCGTTTTGCTCTCCATGTTCCACCATAGGAAACCTTTTCCCCCTTTTTTATCCTCTTTAAAAACACAATTTTTGTGTGAAAAGACAGAACCTGTTTATATCCGTAAAATCCATCATACGGTTTAAGACCATAGATTGCAAGTCCCGGTCTTATGAGGTCAAAATGAAGCAAGGGAAATCTTAAACCCGCTGAATTTGAAGCATGAAAAAAGTCAGGAATTATCTCCATTTTAGAAAGTTCTTTTTTTAAATTTAAAAATTTTCTTCCCTGCTCCAATGTAAGGTTCCTGTCAAAATCCGCTGATGGCAGATGCATATAAATTCCCTGAATTTTTATGTTTTTCATTTTTGAAATTTCCACAATCTTTGTCAATGCATTTTCAATTTTTAGCCCAATTCTGTTCATCCCTGCATCCACCTTTATATGGACAGGATACCTCTGTTTTAATATAGAATTAAATGCTTTTGCTGATTCCAGCGAAGCAATTGTCGGAATAAGATTGTGCCTTACAACTTCCTTAAAATTTGTAAAAGGATAAATACTTCCTCCGATTAAAACAGGTGTTTTTATTCCTGCTTTTCTAAGTTCTATCCCTTCTTCAATTGTTGCTACCATCAAAAATTTTACTCTATTTTTTTCAAGAACCCTTGAAATCTCAACCGCACCATGTCCATAGGCATTTGCCTTTACAACACCAATTACAGGCCTTATTTTTTTTAGTTTTGAAAGATTTTCTTGAACATTTTTCAGATTGATTTTGCAGTATGTTGGCCTTAAATTCATACCACAGGTTCGCCGAATGTCTTTTCCATTTCAACAAACTGTAGAAACTTTTTTCTGAATAAAAGTTTCACCCTGCCAAGAGCCCCGTTTCTCTGCTTTCCTATTTTTACCGTGACCTCTGGATTTTCTATTGCAACATCTTGTGCTTCTTCTGAATGAAGAAAAAGAACAAGGTCAGCATCCTGTTCTATTGCACCTGAATCTCTTAAATCTGAAAGCCGGGGTTCACGGGACCTGCCGGTTCTTTTTTCAATGTCCCGAGACAGCTGTGAAATTGCTATCACCGGAACACCAAGGTCCTTTGCCATGAGTTTCAAATTCCTTGATATGTCTGCAATTTCAAACTGTCTGTATTGCATACCTAAAGAACCTGGCATTAGTTGAAGATAGTCAACCAGTACCAGAGCAAGCCCTCTTTCAAGTTGTATTCTTCTTGCCTTTGCCTTCATTTCAATTACAGATGGAGAGGAAGATGAATCAATCAGTATGGGATATTTTGCAATTCTATCAAGTGCTTCACTTATTTTCTGCTGGTCACGGGTTGTTATGCACTCCTCAACAGTTTCAAATGCAAGACGGCTCATGGCAATGTTTGCCTCTGCTGCAAGAATTCTTCTTGTGAGTTCCTCAGATGACATTTCAAGCGAAAAAATACAAATTGCCTCAGGTCTCCTGCCCTCTGATTCTCTTAAAAGCTGTTTTGCCACATTGACACAGACATTTACCCCAAAAGTCGTCTTTCCCATACCCGGTCTTGCTGCAACAATAATAAGTTGTCCGGGATGCATGCCAAGTGTTTTGCGGTCAAGTTCTTTAAATCCGAAATAAACAGTGCCTCTTGTTTTTCCACCGCCCAATTCTTCAAGTATTTGTTTCCCCACTTTCCCTATTTCATCAAAACCTCTGCTGGGAATTCCCTCTGAACTTATTTTCACAATCATTCTGGATGCTCTGTCCAGAAGTTCAGTCGCCTTCTTTTTTTCTTTGGCACACATATTTACTATATCAACACCTGTCTGCATTAAACTTCTTAAAAGAAATTTATCCTTTACAATGTTGGCGTATTCCTCGGCATGTGCCACAACCTGAACTTCATCCACAAGAGCACCAAGATATTCAACCCCCCCAATCGCATCAAGTTCATTTCTATTTTGAAGCTCTGCCTTTACGGTCAAAATGTCAACCGGCTCTTCGTTCTGAAAGAGGTCCATCATTACATCGTATATTTTTCTGTTTTTCTCATCGTAAAAAACCTCTGACTTAGTCCCCAGAATTTCAATAACTGTATAAATTACTCCTCCCTCAATAAGAATTGCCCCTAAAATTGCTTTTTCTGCTTCTATATCATACGGTGGGGCTAAAAGCTCGCCTACATTTATGGAATCTTTCTTTTTGGGCATTTATTCCTTTGGAGTTATCCAGAGTTTCACCTTTGCAACAACTTCTGGATGAAGTTTTATTTCAACCTCATAAATTCCAACTTCCTTTATCGGGGCATCAAAAAACACCTGCCGCGGGGAAATTTCAATTCCTTTTTCTTTCAATGCCCCAACGACCTCACTGGCAGAAATTGAACCAAAAAGTTTTTTCTCTTCATGAACAGGCCTTGCTATACTTATTTCAAGAGATTCAAGTTTCTGCGCTATTTGGTTTGCTTTTGTAAGTTCGCGATTTTTCTTTTCTTCTTCAATCTTTTTTATTTTTTCAACCTCTTTCATGGCTTGAGGAGTAAAGGGTTTTGCAAGATTTTTTGGAAAAAGGTAGTTTCTTGCAAATCCAAGTTTAACTTCTTTTATTTCTCCTATTTTCCCAAGATTGGGAATATCACTGGATAAAATCACTTTTATCACTGCCATTTTTTTACCTCCTTTAAATCTCAGATAATGTCAAAATTGTACTGACATTATCCATAATCTTCCGTTTTTCAATTTAAAATTCAAACTGACAATCCATATTATTAAATCCTAAATCCAAAATCCCAAATCCTAAACAAATCCAAATTACCAAAATTCAAATGTTCAAAACCGTATTTATCAGGATTAAGGATTAAGTCGTTCGCTTCGCTCACTTTAAGAATTAAGTATTTCATTTTTTCCATCACTTAATCCTTACTACTTAATCCTTACCACTGATTTTTCATCTGTCATCTGTCATTTTTAATTTTTCATTTTTCTTGTTAATAACTTTTATGCCTTTTTTGACATTATCAACTTCTCTGCCGCTTTTTCAAAATCAAACCAGTTTGACATAATACCTGTAAAAACACCTGCTGGATAAGCAAATATCAAAAATAAAAAAAATGCACCCTGCACAAAAACAGGTGCATTAAATTTTTTCAAAACTCCCATAACAACCCTTATCCCTGTAATGAAAAAATGAAAAAAGGCAAGAAAAAATATGTTTGCAAAAAGGAAATACAAAAATTTGTTTACCTGATAAATTTCAAAAAAAATTGAAAGGATTAAAAG
>JAGHAG010000011.1 GCA_021161625.1 Elusimicrobiota bacterium | reverse complement strand
CTTTTACAGCAGACCAAGGGTCTCGAGCTACATATATCCGCCGTAGCTTTAGCGTAGGCGGACTATCCTCTATCCACTGTCCTCTGTCCACTTTTTTTCTTGTCACTTTATTTTCTTGTCTCCATATCACTTTATCATTTTCGCACCATTTGTAAATACAAAAAAATTTGATAAAATAAAATATATGGGTTCTGACTACAAAATTTTAATAGTTGAAGACAATGTGGACAGTGCCGAAGTTTTGCGTGATATTTTAACAGATGAGGGCTTTTCCTGTGATATTGCAACAACCGGCAAAGAAGCTCTTATGATGTCATCATCAATTTCATACGGTCTTATTTTGCTGGATATTATGCTTCCTGATATAAGTGGTTTTGAAATTCTTGAAAAAATCAGAATAACCCCATTTACAGCATTTACCCCTGTAATTCTTTTAACCGCTTTAAATGATTCTCAATCTCTCATAAAAGGATATTCTCTTGGATGCAATGACTTTGTTTCAAAACCATATAACCGACTGGAATTGATTGCAAGAGTAAAAAGTTTAATTCGCCTTAAAAAAGCACTGGATGACCTTGAAGATACAAATAATGTTCTTTTTACTCTTGCATCTACAATTGAGGCAAAAGACCCTTATACAAGAGGGCATTCACAGAGAGTTTCAATTTACTGCTGGGAACTTGCACATGAACTTGGATGGAAAGACTCAGAGGCAAAAAGAATAGAAAGAGCAGGACTTCTCCACGATATTGGGAAAATAGGAGTTCCTGACCACATACTCACAAAACCGGATAAACTCACACCTGAAGAATTTGAGCTTATAAAGACCCATCCTGTTTTAAGTGCTGAAATCTGCAAACCTCTTGCAGGTTTGAGGACTCAAATTCCTGCAATAAAATACCATCATGAGAGGTTAGACGGCAAAGGTTACCCTGAGGGGATTGAGGGTGAAAAAATTCCTGTTGGAGCAAGAATTATGGCAATCTGTGATGCATGGGACGCAATGACAAGTGACAGGGCTTACAGGAAGAGAATGTCCAAGAGTGAGGCACTTGATGTCTTAAGGGAATTTGCAGGAACGCAGTGGGATAAAAATTTTGTTGAAAAATTTATCAAAATTGTAAAAGAAAAGCCTGGGTAAACTGCCTAAAAATATTTTTTTACAATTTCATCTCTGCCCTGTGCTTTAAAAATCCCTTTCAGGATTTTTTGCGCTTTTAAATCATCTGTAATGTCATAAATGTAAATTGAATAACCTGCTCTTGCATCTGGTTTTTTATCTCTGAAATATGCAAACAAATCTTTATTCCATCTATAAACCCCAAGCAAATTTGTAACACTTATTGCAAAAAACTTCTGATGGGAGTTTTTTTGGGGCAGGATTTCATAAATGCCTGGCACTGAAAGCGAAAGACAGTTCACAAATTCCATGCCATAAAAAAAGGGTTCCCCTGTGCCAAAGTATGAAAGAATTAAAAGTGGCCTTTTCTGCCTCTTCCACCACTTGCTTAAAATTTTCAAATCCTGTCCCCAGTCAAGGTTGGAATCTGCAAGATATTTGTAACCCTTTTTTGGCCCCCCGAGAAATAAATTTATTTGAGAGATGTAGTGAGGGAAAACAAAAAGATTCTCAAAAAGCGCAAAGACATAAACAAAAATGATAAATTTCTTCCTTATAAATACTCCTGATCTGGCGCAAAACACTGCACCAAACATCCACAAAATCAAAATGTGTCTCACCCCTATGTTTAAGTGACTCTTCATCATAAATAACAAAAACAGGACCGATGGAATAATAAAGAAAATCTCATCCTTTGAAAGTTTTCTTTTTTTAAGACTTAAAATTGAAAGCACGAAAAGAAAAAGAAAAGTTGTTGTGGATTTTATCAAAAAAGCAAGGGGAAAATAATACCACCATCCCAAATTGGAATATCTCCCGATGAGATATGTGCCATGTCCTCTTAAGGAATGATAAAAACTATAAAAAATTCCCCGCGTGTAAATTTCAGGAATGAGAAGAAACTTTGAGAAGAACAAAACTGGTATTCTTGCATAACCGGGGATAAAGGAAAGATTTTCATCCCTGAAAAAATTTCTTCCCACAGGCTCTGTAAAGAAAAAGCACGCATTTATCATAAAAACCAAAACAGGTATTTCTAAAAGAAAGAAATAAAAAAATTTCTTTTTGCTTTTCGTATAAAAAAATGCAGTTATATGAAAAACAATAAAAAAGAAAATTGCACTGTATTTTGAAACAAGGGCAAGCCCCCAGAAAAATGCGCTTAGGAGAAAATGTTTTTTCCTCAAATTTCCAGTAAACTTCCAGAGAAAATATGCCCCGCAAACTATAAAAACAGAACTTCCAAAATCTGTTGTAATAAGTCGCGCATGAGCAAGTATATTCGGAGTAAGGGCAAGTAAAATAAGTGTTATCAATGCCCTTCTTTCACCATAAAGATGTTTTGTCCATCTTTCTATAACAAAAAATAAAGGTATTCCGAGAAGCAAAATTGCAAACCTTCCAAGAAAAAAAAGTGCCTCTGTTTTGTCAGGATTGAAAAGATAGAAAAATCTTTTTGCAAATGTAAAATCCTTCACAGGAGACCAGTTTTTTATTTTAACTTCACTTTTCTTTCTTATAAGCTCCTTGCTTGCAGGAAATTTTAATTCATAAAAAAATGAAGGAAGCGCAGCCATTAATCTTAAAAAAGGGGGATGTTCAATTCCAAACCTGAATTTCAAAAATTTAAAGTTTGCAATTCCATCTGCCAGATGCAGTGGTTCATCAAAGGTAGGGCTTTTTTCTATAATACTTATGCTTCCAAGCAGAATAAACAAGCACAAAAAAAAACAAAGATACGCATTAAAGCGGGAAAGTTTCTTTTTCTTTTTCATTTACTCAAATATAGCAAAACATTTCCTGTAAGAATAATTACTGCTGCAAAAATTCTTCTTGCAGGTTCTTTTTCTTTAAAAAAAATAATACCACCCATCACACCAATTAAAACCCCGCTTCTTTTCACAGAAATCAAATATGCAACCTTTGTCAGAGCAAGAGCCCAGACATGTGTTAAAAAAACCCCTGCATCAAGCACCCCGCAACCCAGAAGAGGAAAGAAGCTTTTTTTGTTTATTTCTTTAAGATGCCTGAAGATAAAAGGTAGAGAAATAATTGTTATAAGTGAGGATGCAAGAAATGGATAACTGTAAATATCTGAATGATTCAAAGCCATTTTGTCTATATTTGCAACAAAAGCCCAGACAAAAACCGTCAGGAATGCAAAACGAACACCTTTTTCTTCTTTAAACTTTTTTATGGGTTCAAAAATTCTATCGCCTGATGTCAGAATATAACATCCGAAGATGATAAGAATTATTGAAAGAAATGCCCTTCCAGATGGAACTTCTCTAAGAAGAAAAATTGAAACCGGTATTGTAAAAAGAGGGGAAGTTGCAAGAATTGGAAGCACAAGAGATGCATCTGAAAATTCAAGGGCTTTTACATACGAATAAAAGCCAATTACATTTCCTGCTGCTGCAAAAATCGCAGGAACAAAAAAGCCACTTTCAATTCTTATTCCCCTTATCAGAACAGGAATTATGAGAACTGGAAGGGAAAAAGCAAAAAACGCAAAAAAAATTAAAAAAGGATTTGAAATCCGCCTCAGGTGTAAATACCTTACATAAATTCCCTGTGTTCCAAAAAAAATTGCACACAAAACTGCAGGAACTATCCATGACATTTTTTATTTTATAAAAAATTTGACAGGGAAAGAATTTTTTTCCATATTATTTTATGCGTATTTTAGTAACAGGTGGTGCGGGCTTTATAGGTTCAAATTTATCACTTGCACTTGAAAAAAAATTCCCTGAAGCACAGATTTTTGCAATTGATGATTTGAGAAGCGGAAGTGTAGAAAATCTAAAAGGGTTTAAAGGAAAATTTTTAAAGGGGAAAATTGAGGATAAAAATTTCTTAAAAAATCTTGGAACTTTTGATGTTATTTTTCACCAGGCGGCAATAACAGACACAACAATTCTTAATAAAGAAGAGATGTTTTCTGTCAATGTGGGAGGTTTTGAAAACATCGTTGAGATTTTAAAGGAGCAGGGGACAATTGTCTATGCTTCATCTGCCGGAGTTTATGGCAATGGACCTGTGCCAATGAAAGAAAACCAGAAACTTCTTCCTCACAACATCTATGCTGAATCAAAAGTAAAATTAGATGAAGTTGCGATGAAAATTGCAAAGGAGAAAAACTTAACCATTGCAGGATTAAGATATTTTAATGTCTATGGTCCACGTGAAAAATATAAAGGAAAATCCGCAAGCATGATTCTGCAACTTGCCAAGCAGATGATTTCAAAAAAAAGACCAAGAATTTTTAAATGGGGGGAACAGAAAAGAGACTTTATTTATGTCAAGGATGTTGTTGAAGCAAATTTAAAAGCACTAGGGGCGGGAAAAACAGGAATTTTTAATGTTGGCACAGGTGTTGCCACAAGTTTCAACAAAATTATTGAAATTTTAAATCACACTCTTGGAACAGACTTTGAACCTGAATACTTTGACAATCCCTATGGTTTTTATCAGGACTTAACCCAGGCAGATACAACCCTTGCTGAGAAGCAAATTGGATTTAAAGCAAAATGGAGCATTGAGGAAGGCATTTCAGATTATATCAACAATTACGTAAAAACTTCTTAACCCGGATTATTTACCAGTTTTTTATATCTCCATCAACAAAAACTCTATGCCACAGTTCAAGCATAAGCAGAGCCCACAAACAATAGCCGTGGTCTTTTCTACCATAAATGTGTTCCTCTACAAAGACCTTAAGATTTTTTACATTGAAGTAATTTCTGCTAATTGCTTTTGAGGAGAAAATTGTCTCCTTCAGAAAATCTTTCCACTGATTCCTGAACCACTGCCCAAGAGGAATACTGAAACCCTGTTTTTTTCTTTTTAAAATTTTGGCTGGAAGAAAATTTTTAAAAGTTCTTTTAAGAATAAATTTTGTATTAAAACCCTTTAATTTCCAGTACCACGGAAAAGTTGCAGTAAATTCTATAAATTTGTGGTCAAGAAAAGGGCTTCTTGCTTCAAGAGAATTTGCCATTGAAGCGATGTCCATTTTTACAAGCAAGTTTTCAGCAAGATATGTTTTTATATCGGTATAAAGAATTCTATCTATAAAATCTGTGGCTTTTGCTTTAAAAAAATAATCCTCAAAATAAAGATAGGCATTGTGATTGGAAAGATTTTTTTTCATCTCATCAGAATAAACAAATTCTTTTTGCTCCTCTGTAAAATAGGCATGCCATAGTAAATTCTGTCTGTGAAGAGGTTGCTTTAATGGTCTTAAAAATTTTACAAGAACTTCCCATGGTTTTCTATTCGGGACAGAAATTTTCTGAGGCAAAATTTTTTCTATAAGGTCAATCAATTTTTCAGGAAAAAATTTTGCGAGAAATCTTACATATTTTGATACTGCAAGTGCTCTGTATCTCAGATACCCTGCAAAATTTTCATCACCTCCATCTCCATTTAAAGCAACCTTGACAAATTGTCGGGTCATTTTTGAGACATAATAACTTGGCAGGGCTGAACAATCAGCATAAGGCTCATCATAATACCAGACAATTTTTGGCAAAATTTCAATATATTTCGGCTCTACAATAAATTCATGGTGTTCGGTTTTAAACTTTTTTGCAATAAGGCGTGCATACCTCAATTCAGAAAATTCCTCTTCCTTGAAACCTACTGAAAATGTTTTTACAGGTTTTGATGAAATCTCACTCATAAGGCCCACAACAATGGAAGAGTCAATTCCGCCTGAAAGAAAAGCACCCAAAGGCACATCTGCAATCATCCTTATACGGGTTGCCTCTGTTATAATTTCTTTTAATTTTTCTTTTGCCATGGCAAAACTCAAATTTGTTTTTTTCCTGAAATCAACATCCCAGTAATTTTTTATGAGCAACCTTTTTTCTTTATCCAGACGAAGAAAATTTGCAGCCTCCATTTTATAGACATTGTGCCATATTGTATGTGGAGCAGGAATATATTGATAGGTCAGAAAAAGGTCTATTGCTTTCAAATTTATTTCTTTTTTGAATTCAGGGATTGCAAGAAAAGATTTTATTTCTGAAGCAAAATAAAAATTCCCATTGAGCCATGTATAGTAAAGAGGCTTTTTGCCAATTCTATCTCTTGCCAAAAATAACTCTTTCTTTCTCTCATCCCATATGGCAAATGCAAACATTCCTCTTAAATCCTGAAGGCAATCTATTCCCTTCTCTTCATAAAGATGCACCACAACCTCAACATCGCTTTTTGTTTTAAAATGATGTTTTTTTTCAAGTTTCTGGCGAAGTTCTAAAAAGTTGTAAATCTCTCCATTCAAAACAATTACTATGCTTTTATCCTCATTGTAAATTGGTTGACTTCCGGTTTCAAGGTCAATAATACTCAGCCTCCTTATCCCCAACCCAACATTTAATTTCGAATTTCGAATTTCGAATTTCGAATTTACAAAGTATCCCTCTTCATCGGGCCCTCTATGATACAGAGCATCATTCATTTTCTTAAGAATTACCTCATTCACACTTTTACCATCAAAATTAACTATGCCGCAAATTCCACACATTTTACCTTAATCTTTCATAAACAGATAAAATTTTTGGCAGATTTTCCTGTATGGAGTAAATTCTTCTGCCCATCCGGGAAATCTGAAATCTTTTTTCCTCATCCAGTAAAGAAAAATCAAATTTATCCAGGTTAATCCCATCTAATTTATATTCTTTGAAGTTCTCATCAAAATCGCCTATGCCTTTTGTTGCAATCACCGGCAAACCACAGAGCAAATATTCGCCTATTTTGATCGGGGAAGCAACTTTATTAACAATATTTTGGTCCCGAAAGATCAAAGCAAAATCAGCAGCATTCAAATACCCACAAATTTCTTCGCAAGGAACTGTCTCAATTAAACAGTCCTCTAAATTAATATATTTACTTAAAAGTTTTCTTGCCTTTTTTCTTTGAGGTGTTAAAAAAAATAAGATTGCATTCTTTTTTTTCTTTTTTATCCTCGAAAACAACAAAGCCGTTTCCTCAGGCTTCTGCCATTTAACCACACTCCCGGAATATACAAATACTATTTTCTCATCAATGGCAAGTTTTTTGCGAAATTTACTCCGCAGTTCAGGTGAAAAGAAAAACTTTTCACAATCCACAAGTGTTGGAACTGTCATTATATTTTTATTGCCGAATTTGTCTTCAAGAAATTCTTTAAACCTTTTTGAAACACAAAAAACAAATTTCGCATTTTTCATCACAAATTTTTCAATGTTTGCGAACTCCTTTACTCGGACTTTATTGAAAAGCCCCTTCCCATAAACACGAAACTCTTCTGAGACAACACCTCTCAAATCAGCGACAACAGGAATTTGCGGCCATGCTTTTATTGCCATAAAACTGCCAGCGGTTCCATGCGCATGGATAACATCAAATGAAATGTCTTTTAAAAATTTTCTCAATCTTAAAGATTCCTTTTTCATTACAAAAGAGAAAACTCGGGGGAACTGTTTGAAAACAAAAACTCTCTCTTTTCCAAGTTCCTCTTTAACCTTTTCAAGTTTCAGTTTTAATTTGCTGTTCAAAAAACCCTGTTGTAAAATTACAAGAAAAATTGAAGGATTTTTTTGTTTTAACTTTCTCAAATAAAACCATACCTGCGTATCAAAAGCAGAGGAATGAAGTCCTGCATCTGAAACAAAAAGAATTTTTTTCATATTTTTTTTACTTTCCATTTAAAAATTAAAGGGTGTTCTATTTCTTTTTGCCAGTTCAGTTTAAGTGCTGGAATTTTTTTCCCATAATGTGGAGAATAAAAACACTCTTTCAGTTTAAATTCTAACGAATCTTCCTCAAATTCAATAATAAGAGTGCTTTTTCTTTTAAGAAAAACTTTACCCTCTCTTAAATCAACCTTCACATCTGGATGAAAAATTACATTCCACTGGATAAGATGAGTGTCTTTAAAATGTTTTTTTTCATTTGTGATTATATCTGTTATCTGCCAGCAGGCTTCCTTTTTAATTAACAAAATTTCCCGTCTGTGTATAAGGCAATCTTTTACCTTTTTATAACCATAATGCTGGGCGCTGATGAAACTTTTTTCAGAAGTATCCCAAAATTCAAGCACCTCTGCCATTGACTCATCCTTCATTGAAAAGAGTGTTAAAAACTCGTTTTGCTCTTCACCATCCACTGAAACTGTTGTATGGGAGATTACGGACCTGAAATAATTTCTTTCATCAGGATTTCCAACATAAATATAAGTGCCGGGGTCAACAATAAACTCCTCATCACCAATTATAAGTTGAAACGAAAGTTTATCGTTATGGGTATGCCCTCCATTGCCGTGCTGACCATTGGGGGTTGCTGAAAAAATGAGGGTATCTCCATCAGTGCTTAAAATATAAATACCCCCTTTTTCAAAACACTTTTTCTTTTCTAAGTTCCTTTCTCCAAAAAAACTTAAACCCAGTTTTAAAAAATTACAAACTTTTCTCTCATCTTCCTCAAATCTATGCAAAAAGCCTGAATCATTGTCTCCTATCTGGGGAAGTTGTCCATTTTTTAATATTGAAAAAAGAAACTCAAACATCTTTTTTACCTTTCCCTGATATTTATTAGAAAAATTGATATCGTTTTTTCGAGCAAGGAAAAGGGGATAAAAGAAAAACTCTGTTGCAAGACGATGATAATATGTGGAACTTTCAAAATCAACGCCATCAGTATAAACCTGTTTATTGATTTCTTTCTCAAACTCATTAATTGAAAACTCCAACCACTCCTTCCCAAACGAAAAATCTCTGAAAAAAAGTCCCAGATAGAAAAGTCCACACAAATCAGCCAGATAATGATTGGATGTAAGGGACTCCTGATATTCAAGGTTTGAATAAATAAAATATCCGTGAAGGTAAAGAGTTTTTATGAATTTTTTAATAAAAAAAGCATCAATTTTGGAAGATTTTTTAAAAATCTCAAATGCAACAATCCAGTTAGAAACTCTTATTGCAACTTCCATCGGACAATTCCAGTTTATCCCAAATTTAAACCTGTTTTCAGCAAGCCAACCTTCAAT
>JAGHAG010000151.1 GCA_021161625.1 Elusimicrobiota bacterium | reverse complement strand
ATTTTATCATCGGATAGGTTAAAACAATTTTCGCATATTTTAACTTTCTTTTTTATATTAATAATGTTTTCAGAAAATTCCTGAAGGAATTTATCATCACCGCTTATAAGAAAATTTACAATTCTTTCTGCACTTTTTGGTCCTATTCCTGGCAATTTAGTAAATTTTTCAATAAGTTTTTCAACAATTTCAGGGTAGTATTTCATTTTTAAAAGGGAAGTTTGAAGGAACCAATTTGAGACCTTACTTCAGAAGCCATCCATTTTTCAACTTCTTTCTGGCATTGAGAGAACGTTTTTTTAATAATTTTCTCAATATAATTTTTGTTTTCTGGTTTTAAAATCTCCTCATTTATATCTATAGATATTAATTCCATTTTTCCATTTACTTTTATTTTTACTTCACCTTTTGGAGAAGAGACCTCAAAAAATTTTGAAGTAAGCAGTTTTTCAAATTTATTTGCCTGTTGTTTCAATTGTGTTAACTGCTTCAAATTATCAAACATTCCAGCCATCTCAATCCTCCCTTTCAATGACCTGCCCGTTAAATTCGGTTATTATTTTTTTGACTTCTTCATCATCAAGTATACTCTTTTTGGAATTTTTTTTCAAAAAAGTTTCAATTTTTACCTCTTTTCCAGAAATTTTACTTATTATCTTTTCAATAGTTTTTCTATTTTCATCAACTCTTTTTTTATGAAACTCAAAATTTTCCTCAAAAGAAATAGAAAGAATCCCATCTTCAAATCTTTCTGGTTTACCTTCTCTTATTGCCGCTTCAAGAATTCTACTTTTCTCTTTTATTTTTTTTAAGACAATATGCCAGTTTCCTATAATATCATCGGTCTTTTCTCTATCTCTCGTTTCATCTATTTCCTTTTTTTCTTTATCTTCTTTTTCCTGTTCTTTCTCATCAATCTTTTTATTCTTTTCTTCATTTACAATATCAAAAATGGTAAGGTTATCTTCTTTTTGAGTTTCTTTTCCAATAAGTGAGACAAGTTTAAAAATGAGGATTTCTGTTAAAAGAATTGGTTGTGTTTCTCTTCTCAATTTTTCTTTAAATTCAATAGACAATGAACTTGCCTGAAGTATCTCATCAGTTGTCATTTTATCAAAATAAGAAAAAATTTCGCCTTTTTCCCCGTCTTCAATCTTAAAAACCAGTATATCTCTTAACCTTTTTATAATTCCCTCTATTATTAAAACAGGGTCTTTTCCCTCTGATATCAATTTATGTAGGGAAGAAATTGCCTGATTGATGTTTTTACTAACAATTGATTTAAGTATTTCATCAATTCCCTTTTCGTCAACTATACCAAGCAATTTTCTTACATCTTCAATCGTAATTTTTCCTTCTGAAAAAACAATTAACTGGTCCACTATACTTAAAACATCTCTCAATGAACCATTTGCGAATTCATTAATAACAGAAATTGCCCCTTTTTCAATTTTAAAGTTTTCTTTTTTACTTATTTCTGATATTTTTTTCTCAATTTCTTTCAAAGTGAGTGGTTTAAAATCAAACCTCTGACACCTTGAAATTATTGTAGGGGGTATTTTTTCAGGTGCGGTTGTTGCAAATATGAATTTCACATATTCAGGCGGTTCTTCAAGTGTTTTTAAAAGCGCATTAAATGCTTCTGTTGTCAGCATATGGACTTCATCTATAACATAAATTTTATATCGTGCTTTTGATGGTCTCAAATTAACATTTTCCCTCAAAGCTCTTATTTCTTCTATTCCTCTATTTGAAGCACCATCTATTTCAATTACATCTAAACTTGTCCCGGCAGTAATTTCATTACATATTTCACATTTGTTACAGGGATTTGTTGTTGGTCCCTTTTCACAATTCAGTGCTTTTGCAAAAACTCTTGCCATTGATGTCTTTCCACTTCCTCTGGGACCGGCAAAAATATAAGCATATGCAGTTTTATTTTTCTCAATTGCTCTTTTCAGGGTATTAACTATAGTTCCCTGTCCAACAAAATCATCAAAATTTTGAGGCCTGTATTTTCTTGCTAAAACTTTATACATTTTTATTTCCTTTTTCTTTCATCAAATATGGAACATCTTCTTCAATTTCTTTAAATCCAAATTGTAATCTGTAAAGATGAAAATAAAATCCATTTTTTTCAAGAAGTTCTTTATGTGTCCCTTCTTCAACAATTCTACCATTTTTTAAAACAATTATCTTTGTTGCATTCCTTATTGTGGATAAGCGATGTGCTATTACAATTGATGTTCTTCCCTTCATAAGTTTTTCAAGAGCATCCTGAATTAATTTTTCTGTTTCTGAATCAACAGAAGATGTTGCTTCATCAAGTATTAAAATTGGAGGATTTTTCAGAAGTGCTCTTGCTATCGCTATTCTTTGTTTCTGTCCGACAGAAAGTTTTTCTCCCATTTCCCCAAC
This sequence comes from Elusimicrobiota bacterium, assembly GCA_021161625.1. Lineage (GTDB taxonomy): Bacteria > CG03 > CG03 > CG03 > CG03 > JAGHAG01. The sequence continues at coordinate 396 of JAGHAG010000151.1, read as the reverse complement.
TTCTGTATCATATCCGTCTGGAAGTTCCATAATAAATTGATGGGCATGAGCTGCTTTTGCTACATTTATTATTTCTTCTCTTGTTGCATCCATTTTACCAAAACCTATATTATCAGCAATTGTTCCTGAAAAAAGGAATGGTTCCTGTAAAACCATCCCAATCTGACTCCTTAAATAAAAAAGTTTATAATCCCTTATATCTCTTCCGTCAATTGTTATTTCTCCAGAAGTTATATCATAAAATCTTGGAATTAAAGAAATAAGTGTTGTTTTTCCTGAGCCACTTGGTCCAACAATTGCAAGAATCTGTCCGCTTTTAACTTCAAAAGATATATCTTTTAATATTTCTTTCCCATCTTCATATGAAAAACAAACATTTTTAAATACTATATCTCT
>JAGHAG010000159.1 GCA_021161625.1 Elusimicrobiota bacterium | reverse complement strand
GTTTAGGTTATTGGGATTTAGGATTTTGGATTTGTTTGGTGCTTGGGATTTGGTGCTTGGAATTTATTTAAGAAGAAATGTAGCTGCAGACCCTTGGTCTGCTAAAAAAGTGACTAAGTGACGAGGTGATAAAGTGATATGGAGATATGGAGACAAGAAAATAAAGTGACAAGGTGACAAAGGGAATTAAAAGTTAAAAGTGAAAAGTTAAAAGTTAAAAATGAAGCGAAATTAGGAGATTGGGAGATTGGGGGATTAGGGAAGAAATTTCTATCCTCTATCCTCTGTCCACTATTCGCTATTTCCTCATTACTCGCCCCTCATAAATACATTTGCCTCTTTACTCTTTATGTAAGGTTTTTATAAAATTTACATTATGGATAGAGACATTGACAAACCTGAAAGGGAGAGAAATAATGTTTCTTTTTGATTGGACTTTTTTAATTTTAATACCTGCCCTGATTTTTTCCTTAATTGCACAGGGGCTTGTAAACAGGACATGGAAAAAAACCTCAAAAATTCCATCAGATTCAGGAATTACAGCTTCTGACTTTGCGGATATTGTTGCCAGTAAAGAGGGTCTTTTCATAAAAGTTGTACCTGTTACGGGTGTTCTAACAGACCACTATAATCCTATTAACAAAACCCTTGCTCTTTCAGAAGAGGTTTTTCATTCAGAGTCAATAGGGGCTCTGTCAATTTGCGCTCATGAACTTGGTCACGCCATACAGCACAAAACAGGATATATTCCGCTTAAAGTTAGAAATTCAATTGTTCCTGTTGTAAATTTTGGAAGTTCTGCTGCACTTCCGCTTTTTTTTGTAGGTTTTATTTTTGCGTGGAAAACCCTTATGGATATAGGAATTATTTTCTTTGCAGGCGCTCTTTTGTTTCATCTTGTAACATTACCTGTTGAACTTGATGCAAGCAAAAGAGCGCTTTTGATTTTAAAGAATTATATTCCAGAAGAAAAAGTTTCACTTGCAAGAAGTATGCTTTTTGCAGCAGCACTTACATACATTGCTGCAATTGCAGTTGCTCTTTCGCAACTCATAAGACTTTTGATTTTAAGAGAAGCAAGAGAATAAAGGAGAAAAAAATGGATGAGAAAAAAATTCTTTTAAGTGAAAAAGAAATTCCACAAAGCTGGTATAACATCCTTGCGGATTTACCTGAACCGCTTCCCCCTGTTTTACACCCTGCCACAAAGAAACCCGTATGCCCGGATGACCTCGCACCTCTTTTTCCAATGGAACTGATTAAACAGGAAGTAAGTACTGAAAGGTGGATTGAAATTCCCGGGGAAGTAAAAGAAGTTTACAAAATCTGGCGTCCCACTCCACTTTTTAGGGCGCACCGTCTTGAAAAAGCACTCAACACCCCTGCAAAAATTTACTGTAAATGGGAAGGAGTATCTCCTCCGGGAAGCCATAAGCCAAACACTGCTGTGGCACAGGTTTATTACAATAAAAAAGAAGGTATAAAAAGAATTACCACAGAAACAGGCGCAGGACAGTGGGGAAGCGCTCTTGCCTATGCTGGCTCCTGTTTTGGTGTTGGAAATAAAGGTTTATATGGTAAAGGTCAGTTACAATCAAAAACCCTATAGAAGAATTATGATGGAGGTCTGGGGCGCAAAATGTGTTCCATCTCCCAGCCCTGATACTGAGTCAGGAAAAAAAATTCTTGAAAAAGACCCCGATTGCCCTGGAAGTCTAGGTATTGCCATAAGTGAAGCTGTTGAAGATGCGGTTAAACATAATGACACTCATTATTCTCTTGGAAGTGTTTTAAATCATGTCCTTTTGCACCAGACAATTATTGGTCTTGAAGCAAAAAAAGCACTTGAGAAAATCGGGGATTATCCTGATATTGTTGTTGGTTGTATTGGAGGTGGTTCTAATTTTGCTGGTTTTGCTCTTCCTTTCATCAAGGACAAAATTTCAGGTGAAAGAAAAAATTTAAAAGTCATTGCTGTTGAACCTGCAAGCTGCCCCACGCTTACAAAAGGACCGTATAGATATGATTTTGGAGATTCAGCAGGGCTTACGCCTCTTCTGAAAATGTATACACTTGGTCATGATTTTGTTCCACCACCTGTTCACGCAGGTGGCTTGAGATATCACGGAATGGCACCGATTGTCTGCCACCTTTACAATCTCAAATATATAGAAGCCCGTGCGGTTCACCAGCTTGAGACATTTGAAGCAGGGCTTACTTTTGCAAAAACAGAAGGGTTTATCTGCGCTCCAGAAACAGACCATGCATTGAGAGTTGTGATAGATGAGGCAATAAAATGCAGGGAAGAGGGAAAGGCAAGGACAATCCTTGTAAATGTAAGCGGACATGGGCACTTTGATAAGAGTGCTTATGAAGCATATCTTGCAGGAAAACTGAAGGATTATGCATATCCTCAGGAAGAAATAAAAAAAGCATTGAAAAATGTGCCGGAGGTAGAATGAACTTAAAAAAAGAACTTAAAAAGCTAAAAGAAAAAGCCATTCTCATAAATGCAATGTCAAATGAGGAAAGAAACAAAATTTTGCAAAAAGCATCTCAATTTTTGCTCATGGGAAAAAACAAAATTTTAAAGGAAAACAAAAAAGACATTGAAAATGCTAAGAAAAAAGGCAAATCCCCTGCTTTTATTGACAGACTTCTTTTGAATGAAAAAAGGATTACAGAAATGGCTGGGGCTTTGAAGGATGTTTCCAGGTTGAAACTGAAAATAGGTGAGGTTTTGAAAAAAGTAAGGCGTCCAAATGGCATTGTTATAAAAAAAGTGAGGGTCCCGCTGGGTGTTGTTTTTGTGATTTATGAGGCAAGACCAAATGTTACATCTGACAGCTTTGCTCTGTGTTTTAAGTCAGGAAATGCCGTTGTTTTAAGAGGGGGTTCTGATGCAATAAATTCCAACAGAGCAATTTTTTCTCTAATCACAAAAGCAGTTCCCCCGAAAATCAGAGACGCATTTTTATTTGTGGATGACACATCGCACAAAACGGTTCTTGAAATTTTAAAGATGAAAGAGTTCATAGATGTTGTAATTCCGAGGGGCGGTGAGGGGCTCATAAATACGGTTGTTTCAAACTCGGCTGTGCCGGTATTGTATCATGGCAAGGGATTGTGCCATCTGTATGTGCATGAGAAGGCAAAAATTCCAATGGCAATAAAAATTGCGGTGAATGCAAAAGTTCAAAGACCCGGAGTTTGCAATGCAATAGAAACTCTTCTTGTGGATAAAAAAATTGCAAAAAAATTTCTGCCACAACTTTACAGAGTTTACCAAAAACACCGGGTGGAGATGAGGGGCTGTTCGCAAACTCTAAAAATTTTGAAAGGCATAAAAAAAGCAAAAGCATCTGACTGGGATACAGAATATCTTGCAAAAATTATTTCTATAAAAGTTGTAAAAAACATTGATGAGGCAATAGATTTCATAAATGCCCACTCATCCCGCCACTCAGATGCAATTATAACAGAAGATAAAACCGCTCGGGAAAAGTTTTTTACTCTTGTGGATTCAGCCTGCCTTTATCACAATGCTTCAACGCGTTTTACAGACGGCGGTCAGTTCGGGATGGGGGCTGAAATAGGAATTTCAAACCAGAAACTTCATGCAAGGGGACCTGTGGGAGTAGAAGAGCTTACAATTTATAAATATGTAGTAACCGGGAATGGACAGATTAGAAAATAGAAGTAAAGAGTGAATGGTGAAAAAAATTCATCCCTGTTGTCACTATTCACTGTTCGCTATTCGCTATTCGGTGTTTGCTCAATTGCTATTCACAATATTGCGAAGCGATTATGATAGGGATTTTCGGGGGAAGTTTTAATCCTCCTCACATAGGGCACCTCATTCTTGCAGAAGAGGCGAGAATGAGTATGAATTTGAAAAAAGTTATATTTGTCCCATCTGGAATTTCTCCTCACAAGCAGGAAATTCTCAATGCAGAAAGAAGGTTAAAAATGGTAAATCTTGCGATTGTTTCCAATGATTTTTTTTCTGTCAGTGATTTTGAAGCAAAGAAACAAACCCCGGGATATACAATTGAGACTCTTGAATATTTTTCAAAAAAGTTCAAAAGTGAAGAAATTGTCTTTTTAATGGGCTGGGATTGTTTAAAAGAGATAAAGACATGGCACAGATGGAAGGATTTACTTGAGAATTTTAAACTGGCAGTTTTTGTGCGGAATGGATTTAATGAAGAAGAAATTGAAAAGGAAATTTTAAAAAAAGTTCAAATTTTAAAAAATCCAGTTATAAACATCTCATCATCGGAGATAAGAGAGAGAATAAAAAGAGGCTACACTTATAGATATTTTGTCCCTGAAAAAGTTTATTATTATATTGAGGCTCTGGGATTATATAGATGAAAAAAATAGGAGTTTATTTTCTTGGTTTTTGTTTTTTTGGTTCTCTTGTTTTTTCATTTGTTTATTTTAGGGCGCCAATTTTTAAAAAAATGCAAAAGGGAGAGAAAATAAATTTTCTTCTGGTTGGTGCGGACCATGTTAAAGGTGGTTCACATGCTGATGTTGTTCTGTGGGTTTCTTTTGAGCCAAAAACATATTTTGTGGATCTGGTTTCAATTCCACGCGATACCCTCATAAGATGGGACAGGGGCTGGATACCCAGAAAAGTAAGCGAATTACTTTATTTAAACACAAAAAGATTGGGTATGCAAAAGGGAATGAGAACTTTTGAAAAGGAAATTGAAAAACTTTTGAGCGTGGATTTTGATTACTATTTTTTTCTTACATTTTCCGCATTTACAGAGTTCATAGATGTTCTGGGTGGTGTTCCTGTTCGCATTGAAGAGCCAATGCATTACGATGACAACTGGGGCAATCTCCACATCCACTTTGAACCAGGGGATTATGTTTTAAATGGAGAGGACGCACTAAAATACATAAGATACAGAAAAACTCCTCTTGGGGATATTGCAAGAATAAAAAGACAGCAGAATTTTTTAGAAAAAATTTTAAAAGAGTTTTTCAAATTCAAGACAATTTTTCTTATACCTGAGTTTTTGAAAGTTTACAGAAGAAATGTTTTTACAAATTTCAAATTGGTTGAATTTTTCCCTGTGCTTGAAATTTTAAGAAGCATTAAAATTGGCACACAGAGATTTCAAATTCTTCCAGGTTATTCACAGAGAATTGTTTCAAAGGATGTCTGGCGTATAGACAGAGAAGCTTTGAAAGAAATAAGAAGCATAATTGCAGCATCTTCAAAGGAACTTTGGCCAAGAAACTCTCTAAAACCATTTCTGGTAAAGAGAAAAAAGGGGTTTCTTGCAGACATCAAAGCAGAAGTTTTTAATGCCACAAAAAGAAAAGGTCTTGCTGAAAAACTTTCTAAAAGTTTGAGAGAATACGGTTGCGATGTTGTTTTATGGGGAAACTGGGGAGCCCTCAAAAAGCACACAGAGGTTATCACGCGCAATGGTGATTTTTCAAAGGCTTCGCGTCTTGCAAGAATCCTTGGCTGTTCAAGAATAAGAACAGAAATTGATTCCTCAAGAATGGTTGATGTATCGGTTGTAATAGGTTCGGATTTTCCACAAGGAATAATTGATGAAAGCAGAACAATTCCTTAAGGAACTCAAAAAACTGGTTGAAGATTTAAAAGCACAAGATGTTGTTGTTATGGATCTGTCAGAATTTCCTACCTGTGGAAGATATCACCTCATAATGACAGCAACCTCTCCTCCACACATAAATGCTCTTGTGCGAGAAATAAAGAAATTTTCAAAAGGTAAAGTCCAGCATGTAGAAGGTCTCCTTGCCCGACAGTGGGTTTTGATTGATTGCAAGGACATTATAATTCACATCTTTACACAGCAGGCAAGAGAATTTTATGATATAGAGCGATTATGGAAAATGTAGCAGAAGTCAGAGGTCAGAAGTCGGAAGAAAAAAATGACAGATGAAAAATGAAAAATCAGTGGTAAGGATTAAGTAGTAAGGATTAAGTGATGGAAAAGATGACCCAGCACCAACTTGGACAGGTTAAAAAGGATATTCAACCAAGTTGGTGCTGGGCTATCCACTATCCTCTATCCACTATCCTCTATCCTCTATCCTCTTTCCACTTTTCACTGCCCACTATTTGCTATTCGCTAAAGAAAAACAGGAGGATGTTTTATGAAAAAAATTCTTGAAAATTTGAAAAAAGAACTTCTGGAAAATTTTAGTGAGATTATTTCAATTGTGCATTATGGTTCAACCTGCAGTCAAAATGCTGAGAGGTTTCGCAACATAAATGTCTGCGTGGTGTTTTCTGAAATTTCACCTGAAATTTTTGAAAAGTTAAAGAAGGTGGTTCAAAAATATGTAAAAAAGAAGGTGATTTTTTTAATTTTGACTTTGAAACACATAAAAACTTCCCTTGATTCTTTTCCTCTTGAATTTCTGGATATAAAAGAGAGACACGAACTTATTTTTGGAGAGGATATTTTCGACTCTCTTTCATTTGACAGGGAAAATTTGCGTCTTGAAATAGAAAGGCAGATAAAAAGTTTAAAAGTAAGGCTCTACCAGATTTTGCTTGAAGAAAAAAGCCCGAGGAAAATTGCTTTTGTTTTAAAGCAGACTCTAAAATCTGTTATTTTTTGTATGAAGGGTTTTCTCTACTCTTACAGAGGAAAGTCTCTTTTCAATTCCTCTGATATGGATGTTCTGGATGAGTTTTCAAAAGAAGGTATGGATTTGACGATATTTAAGAATTTCCTTCAGAAGAAAAAAATAGATTTTTTTCATTTTCTTAAAAAAATTGAAGAAATAGGGGATTTTTTTGACCAGTTATGAAACAGGCACAATTTTTCAGAGTTTTTGATAAAGAGAAAAGAATTGTTGATTGCACCCTCTGTCCGAGAAAATGCAGAATTCCAGATGGTGCTCTGGGAAGATGTCATATTAGAAAAAACATATCAGGAATTCTTTACAGTACAACCTATGGAAGATTTACATCTGTTGCTTTTGACCCCATAGAAAAAAAACCCCTTTATCATTATTATCCGTCAAAAGAAATTCTTTCTGTTGGCACTGCAGGATGCAATTTTGAATGTCCGTGGTGTCAGAATTTTGAAATTTCCCAGGCCTCTGTTGATGAGGTTCCCACAAGGGAAATTTCTCCCCTTGAACTCAAATCTCTTGCAAAAAGATACAATTCTTTTGGTATTGCCTACACCTACAATGAACCGCTTGTAAATTACGAATTTGTCTTTGATTGTGCAAAGGAATTTTATGAGGCAGGTTTAAAAAATGTCCTTGTAACAAATTTTTGCATAAATGAAGAGCCCTTTGCAAAACTTCTTCCTTACATAGATGCTGCAAATGTTGATATAAAGTTTTTCAGAAACGAGCCATATAAAAAAATTTGTGGTGGCGATCTTGGTGCAGTTATGAGAAATGTTGAAATTTTTTTCAAAAAAGGCAAGCACATTGAACTGACATTCTGCGTGATACCAAAGGAAAATGACGATGAGAACGACTTTAAAGAATTTGTTGACTGGATCTGGTCTCTTTCTGATAGAATTCCCCTTCACATTTCAAGATATTTTCCAGCATACAAATTTCACAGACAGCCCACCCCGCTTAAAACCCTTTATAGATTAAGAGACATTGCAATAAAAAAATTAAAATTTGTTTATCTGGGCAATGTTTTTGAAGAATCAAACACATATTGTCCGAATTGCAAAGCCCTTCTTATAAAAAGAAAGGGATATTTTGTTGAAATTACAGGTCTTGATGGAGCAAGCTGTAAATACTGTGGTGAGATTCTTCCTATTATTTTTTAGCATTGCTTTTATTTTTGGGTGTTGCCAAAAGACACAAAAAAAAGCCTTTTTATATTTCGGCTCTTTTATTGAAGTTACTCTGCCTGCCTGCAACTCTTCTCTTTTTGAAGATGTTGAAAAAATTGTAAAACAAACACATTTCCTTCTTGATATATCTTCTGGAATTTCTGCAAAATTAAATAAGCAGGGAAAAATAAAAAACCTTGAACTGGCAGAACTTATAAAAAAAACAGCAGAGGTTTCAGAAATCACAGACGGGCTTTATGATATAACGGTTGAGCCCATTTTGAAAATATGGGGTTTTTCTCCTGTTTCAAAGGGAAAAAGAATCCCGTCAGAAAAGGAAATAAAAAAAGCGTTAAAAAAAGTTGGCTGGAACAAAATAAAAATTGAGGATGATTTAATTTTTACAGACAACTGTGAAGTTAATTTTGGTTCCTGTGGCAAGGGATTTCTTGAGGAAAAACTAAAAAAATTCTTTGCAGAAAAAAAAGTTTCTTTTGCTCTTGTGGATGCAGGGGGTGATGTTTTCTGCTTTGGAAGAAAAAAATGGAAGATAGGCATAAGGGACCCCTTTTCAAAAGGGATTTTCGGGGTTATAGAAGTTCAGGACAAATCTGTTGCCACATCTGGTGGGTATGAGAATTATTTTGAATTTAAAGGGAAAAAGTATTCACACATTTTCAACCCGAAAACAGGATATCCTGTTGAAACTGATAAAATTCAGGTAACAGTTATTTCGCAAAGCCCGCTTTTTGCTGATATATTTGCAACGGTTTTTATGCTACTGGATGAGGAAAAAATTGACGAAATCTCGCAAGAATTTAATCTTGGCTATCTTATAATTTACAAAAACAGGAAAATACAAAAGAATAAATTTTTTCCAGAAATTAAACCCATTTAACGCTGTGCTTTTTCTATTTTTGGAAGATAGTTTTCAATTTTTGCATTGTTGAAAAGTTCACTCAGCCAGCCATAATAAAAGAGGTTTCTTTTTTCATTCAGGAGATTTAACTCAAAATCCTGTTGTTCTTTTTCATCTTTTGCTTTGAATTTTTTTAGTTTTTTTAAAAATTCCACTTCAAAGGGTGTGATTTTTGCCGATGAAAGAACAATGTTTCTCAAAAATTGCCTTTTTATAGATTTTCTTACATTTTCTTCAAATTCATATCTTGGCATTTTGTAATAAATTCTTAAAGCCGCCTCGTAAAGTCTCGGGTCAAATCTTCCGTCTTTTTGAAAACTTTTCATGGACATAATTGCAGCCCCCACAAGAGCATCAGGGCATTTTACTTTAAGTTTTTGGGCCTGCTGCAAGACAAGTTCATCCTGCGCCATCCCTGAAAGAACGGAATTTTTCAATCTCTGCATTTGAGTTTCTGTTAGATCTTGCTCAGAATTATCCCTTCTTTCATTCAGAGCACGGGAGTAGGCGCTTGTAAATTCTGTATAAGAAATTTTTTTGTTATTTATCTTCAGCACAACATTCCTCATTTTTGGCTGATAACTCATAAAGAAAATTCCTGCTATAAAAACAACAGCAATTGCAATAAGGATTTCTTTTGCATTTTTTCTAAT
>JAGHAG010000149.1 GCA_021161625.1 Elusimicrobiota bacterium | reverse complement strand
GAAATATGTGCCTCTGGCACGGAAATTTCAATCAGTTTCGTTCCGATTTATCGGAACATATTTCAACAAATTTCGCTCCGATTTATCGGAGCATATTTCTATTTGCTATTTCCTCATTACTCATTACTCGTTACTCATCCCTAAAAAATCAGGAAAGGAGAAATCATGGATAGAGATGGAATTCTGAGAATTGCAAAACTTGCACGGCTTGAAATTGAGGAGGAAAAAATAGAAAAATTTACAAAGGAATTTAACAAAATTCTCAACTATTTTGAAAAGTTAAGGGAAGTTGACACAGAAGAAGTTGAGCCCTTTACTTTTTTGAAAGAAAACTTTTTCAGAGAAGATGAGGTTAAAAATTTTGAGGACAGAGAGAAAATTCTTGAAATTGCACCTGAAAGGCAGGATAGATTTTTCAAAGTTAAAAAGGTAATAGAATGAGTTATTTTGATGAGATAAAAAACTATCTTGAAAGGATAAAAAAGCAGGATAAATACAATGCTTTTCTTGAAATTTTTGAACAGAGGGCTTTGAATAAAGCAGAAGAACTTGATGAAAGGAAGAAAAGAGGCGAAAAACTCGGAAATCTTGCAGGAATTCCTGTTGCAGTAAAGGACAACATTCTTGTTAAAGGAGAAAAATTCACCTGTGGTTCAAAAATCCTTGAAGGTTTTGTTGCCCCCTATAGTGCAACAGTTGTTGAAAAACTTGAAGCAGCAGATGCAGTAATTATTGGCAGAACAAATATGGATGAGTTTGCAATGGGTTCCTCAACAGAGAATTCTGCCTATGGACCGACGAAAAATCCCCACGACCTTAAAAGAGTTGCAGGAGGTTCTTCAGGAGGTTCAGCAGCAGCCGTTGCAGGAGATTTAGTTCCTGTTGCACTTGGAAGTGATACAGGGGGGTCAATCAGACAGCCTGCAGCATTCTGTGGTGTTCTTGGATTTAAACCAACTTATGGCGCTGTTTCAAGATACGGACTTGTTGCTTTTGCTTCCTCTCTTGACCAGATTGGTGTTTTTGCAAAGGACCCCGATTTGCTTGAAAGTGTCTTTGATGTTATATACGGGGTTGATGAAAAAGACGAAACCTCTCATAAAATTGACACAAGTCCAAAAAATGTGGCTTTTCAAAGGATAGAGGGATATCCAAAAATAGGCGTTCCAAAGGAGTTTTTAAATTGTTCCCAAGAGGTAAGAGAAATTTTTGAAAAAGCGTTAAAAGGTTTTAACATTGTTGAAATTTCACTTCCTCATACAGAATATGCTGTTGCTGTCTACTACATTGTTGCTCCGTCTGAAGCATCTTCAAATCTTGCAAGGTTTGATGGCGTGAGATATGGCAGAAGAATTGAAGGCGATGACCTTATTTCAACATATTCAAAAACGCGGGGTCATGGATTTGGTGAAGAGGTTAAAAGAAGAATAATGATTGGCACATTTTCTCTTTCATCTGGCTATTACGACGCATATTATCTTAAAGCACAAAAGGTAAGAACTTTAATTGCAGAGGATTTTAGAGATGCCTTTAAGAAGGTGGACTATATTGTAACCCCAACAACCCCAACGCCTGCTTTTAAAATAGGCGAAATTACAGACCCTCTTTCTCTTTATCTTCAGGATGTTTACACAATTCCTGCTTCTCTTGCAGGGCTTCCTGCGATTTCAATTCCTGCAGGCAAAACCAAAGATGGACTCCCTGTCGGGCTTCAGATAATAGGAAAAAGAAATTCCGATTTTATGCTTCTTTTTCACGATATTTTTTATTTTACAGGAGAAAAATAGATATGAGTGAGTATGTTCCAGCAATAGGTCTTGAGGTTCATGTGCAACTAAAGACAAAATCAAAAATGTTTTGTTCCTGTTCAACAGATTTTGGTGCTCCGCCCAACACAAACATCTGTCCTGTTTGCACAGGACAGCCAGGGGTTCTTCCAACCAAAAATAAAAAGGCAATTGAACTTGCAATAAGAGCAGGACTTGTTCTAAACTGCAAAATTCAAAAGTACTCACTTTTTGCAAGAAAAAATTATTTTTATCCTGACCTTCCAAAAGCATATCAGATTTCCCAGTATGAACTTCCAATTTCAAAAGAGGGTTTCCTGATGGTGGGCGACAAAAAAATAAGAATCATAAGGGCTCATCTTGAGGAAGATGCAGGAAAACTTCTTCACTATATAGGAAGCACACCTGTTGACGGTTCTCTTGTTGATTTGAACAGATGCGGAATTCCACTTCTTGAAATTGTCTCATACCCTGATATAGATTCCCCTCAAATGGCATTTGATTACTTAAAAACTCTGAGAAGACTTTTAAGATATGCAGGAATTTCTGACTGCGATATGGAAAAAGGTTCTTTAAGGTGCGACTGCAATGTTTCTGTCAGAAAAATTGGAGAAAAACTCGGGGTTAAAACCGAAATAAAAAACATGAATTCTTTTAAGGAAGTAAAGGATGCTCTGACCTATGAAATTGAAAGGCAAACAAAGGTTTTAAAAGAGGGCGGCAAAATTTTTCAGGAAACGCGTCTGTGGAATCCCAAACAGGGAAAAACTTTTGCAATGAGAAGAAAGGAAGAAGCACATGATTACAGATATTTTCCTGACCCTGATTTGAGACCGATTTTTCTCTCTGAGGAGATGATTTCTGAGCAAAAAAAACAGATTCCTGAACTTCCTGCTGATAGAAAGAAAAGATACACTGAAATGGGGCTCTCAGAATATCAGGCAGATGTAATAATTGATGAAAAAGAACTTGCAGATTATTTTGAAAAGGTTGCAGAAAATTCAAACCCTTGCGAGGCAGCAAACATCATCATAACTCACCTCTTAAGGCAGATAAATGAAAAAAATATCCCCTATTCTCAGATACCTTTAAACCCTCAAAATCTCTCTGAACTTGTCAATTTAAAAACAGATGGCAAGATTACCCCTCAGATAATAAAAAGAATTTTTCCTGAAATGTTTGAAAAAAACGAAAACCCCAAGAAACTTCTTGAAAACATTGAGGTTGTGTCAGATGAAGGGGAAATAAAGAAAATAGTTATGGATGCCATACAAAAAAATGCTCAGGCATGGAACGATTATAAAGCAGGTAATGAAAAGGCATCAGGAAGAATTATTGGATTTGTTATGAAACAGACAGAAGGTTCTGCTGACCCTGTTAAGGTTAAGAAAATTTTAGAGGAATTGAAAAATGAAAATTTTGATAGTTGACGACAATCCGGACAGTAGAGAAATAATGAGAACAGCCCTTGAACTTGAAAATTTTGAGGTGGCAGAGGCAGAGGATGGGAAAAAATGCCTTGAAAAAATAAAAGATGAGGATTTCTCTGTGGTTCTTCTGGATTTGTCTTTACCTCAAATTTCTGGATGGGAACTTGCAAAAAAGATAAAGGAAAAAAATGAAACTATAAAAATCATAGCAGTAACTGCTCATGCTATGCGGGGGGATAAGGAAAAGGCAATAAAGGCAGGTTGTGATGATTATATTTCAAAGCCATTGAAACCAGCACATTTGATAGAAAAAATAAAAAAGATAATAAAATGACAAGAAAAAAAGAGGATAGAGGACAGAGGATAGAGGATAGTGGAAATGAGAAAAAGAGTAAGAT
>JAGHAG010000178.1 GCA_021161625.1 Elusimicrobiota bacterium | reverse complement strand
TGTTGCTTAGAGGGCTGGGCGGGGTTAACCCCGCCCTATCAGAGATAGGGCGGTCCGAAGGACAGATCACAGCCCATTTCTTAATAGGCTGGACCCAGCCCTTTGGAAAAAGGGCTGTGGTTTTTCTAATGAAAAATCTGGGTTGACCTTTAAATGCTAATTTGATAAAAGGAAATATAATAATGATGGGAGGACGGTATGGAAAAAGAAGTAGGTGTTGTTACACATTATTTTGGAAAAGTTTCAGTTGCTGCTGTTGAATTGACAGATACTTTAAAAATTGGAGACAAAATTCACATTGTGGGAGCCCATGACAATCTCTATCAGGAGATTACATCCATGCAGATTGAACACAACTCTGTTGAAGAAGCAGGTAAAGGTGGTGCTGTGGGAATAAAGGTTGAAGGCAAGGTGCACCCCGGAAGCAAGGTTTATAAGGTAATAGAAGAATAGGAGGTGAAAATGGTCCATTACAGTGAACTTGGTTTTGTAAATTCAAAAGAGATTTTTAAAAAAGCAATAGATGGGGGCTATGCAATTCCCGGATACAACTTCAATAACATGGAACAGCTTCAGGCAATTATTATGGGATGCGCTGAAACAAATTCACCTGTAATTTTGCAGGTTTCAAAAGGTGCAAGAAAATACGCAAATCAGACCCTTTTAAGATATATGGCAGAAGGGGCTGTTCAGATGGCAAGAAATGATTTGAAGAGTAATATTCCAATTGTTCTTCATCTTGACCATGGTGATTCCTACGAACTGTGCGTTTCCTGCATTGAGATGGGTTTTTCATCTGTTATGATTGATGGCTCCCACCTTCCCTATGAGGAAAACATAGCTCTTACAAAAAAAGTTGTTGATTATGCACATAGATATGACGTGTCTGTTGAAGGGGAACTCGGGGTTCTTGCAGGAATTGAGGAACATGTCAGTGCAGAAAAGTCCCATTACACAAATCCGGATGATGTTGAGGATTTTGTAAAAAGAACTGGGGTTGATTCTCTTGCTATTTCAATTGGAACATCTCACGGAGCATACAAGTTTAAAATAAAACCTGGAGAAACACCACCACCTCTCAGGTTTGACATCCTTGAAGAAATTGAAAAAAGAATTCCAGGTTTTCCCATTGTTCTGCATGGTTCTTCCTCTGTCCCTCAGGAATATGTTGAGATGTGCAACAAATACGGTGGAAAACTTGAAGGTGCTGTTGGCGTTCCTGAAGACCAATTGAGAAGAGCGGCAAAATCCGCTGTCTGCAAAATAAACATAGACACAGACGGTCGCCTTGTTGTAACAGCAAAAATAAGAGAGGTCTTTGCAAACCAGCCAGAAGTTTTTGACCCGAGAAAGTATCTCGGCCCTGCAAGAGAAGCACTCAAAGAACTTATCAAGAGAAAGAATATAGAGGTCCTTGGTTCTGCCAACAAAGCATAATACAACTCTATGCACTCAAAATTTGTTATAGAGGTTCCTGCCTCATCAGGAAATCTCGGTTGTGGATTTGATATTCTCTCAGCCGCTGTTGACATTGTAAACACATTTGAAATTGAAATAAAACCCGGCAAATTTTCCCTTAACATTATCCCTTCTGGAGAAAATGCTGATATCGTAGAAAGGGGGAAAAACAATATCTTCTGGAAAGCAGCACTTGTTGTATTTAAAAAAGTGAAATTTGACTACAGGAAACTTGGGAGAATAAATGTCAAGATAAATATAAAAACTCCTCTTATGAGGGGGCTCGGCTCCTCAGGAACAGCGCATCTGGCAGGTGCGTTTTTTGCAAATGAGGTTAGCGGAAAGAAGTTAAGCAAACTGGAAATTTTAAAAATCTGTGCCCATCTTGAGGGACACTATGACAATGTCGCTTCTTCCCTTTATGGTGGAATTGTTCTTACAGTTGTTTTAAAGGACAAAGTTAATGTTTATCCCATAAGAGGAAAATTCAATTACCCCCTTACAATTGCCATACCTGAAATCATTGTCAATACAAAAAGTTCAAGAGGGTCGTTGCCTGAAGTTTATTCAAAAAGGGATGTTATTTTTAACCTTTCGCGGGTTGCATCGCTTATGTATGGAATTTTAGAAAAGGGGCTGGAAAGTTTTATGTTTGAGGACAGAATTCACACCCCGTATCGCAAAAAATTCATCAAAGGTTTTGATGAGATGAAAAAAATGGTTGAAAAAGCCGGGGCAAAAGGTTTTTTTATTTCAGGTTCAGGTTCGTCAGTAGTTGCAATTGCCAAAAATAAAAAAGACGCTAAAACTTTCAAAGAAATGTTTGAAAAATTTTTTAAAAAACTAAAAATCCCTTGCAGGGTAATTATTACAAAGGTCAGAGATAAGGGAGTTGTAATAAAACATGCCTGAGCCAATTGTTTTGAAATTTGGTGGTTCCTCTGTTGCAGATGCCCAAAAAATAAAGCATGTTGCAAAAAGAGTTATTGAATTTAAAAAAAGAAAATTTAATCCTGTTGTGGTTGTATCAGCCCCGGGAGGCACAACAGATGAATTGATTAAAGAGGCGCATGCCATCTCAAAAAGGCCCCACAAAAGAGAACTGGACATGCTTCTTTCAACTGGAGAACAAAAAACCATAGCGCTTCTTTCTTTGGCTTTGTGGGATATGGGACACAAGGTTATTTCATTTACAGGACACCAGATAGGGATTATTACAGACGAGAATTTTACCTCTGCAAGGATAAAAAGCATTGACAGGAAGAAACTTAAAAATTATTTGAGGCAAAATTATATCATCGTTGTTGCGGGTTTTCAGGGAAAAACTCCTGCTGGAGAAATTACCACCCTTGGAAGGGGCGGTTCTGACCTTACAGCAATTGCTCTTGCTGCGACCTTAAATACAGAGTGTAAAATCTTTACAGATGTCCGCGGGGTTTTTACAGCAAATCCAAAAATTTATAAAAACGCAAAAAAAATTGATATAATGTCTTTTGATGAACTTTTGGAAATGGCTTCGCTTGGCGCATCTGTTATGCAGGCACGGGCGGTTGAACTTGCAAGAAACCAGGGTGTTAAATTTGAGGTTGCCTCAACATTTTCAAGAGAAAAAGGCACAATTGTTTGTGAGGAGGGAAAATTGCTTGAAAAACTTGTTGTAAGAGGAGTTACTGAGGACTGCGATCAGGTGAAGGTTTCTGTGATAGGGGTTCCTGATAGACCTGGAATTGCCGCTGAAATTTTTGAGGCAATAGCAAAAAAAGACATTTCTGTTGATATGATTATTCAGTCAGCAGCAAAACCTCCAAATGCAGTAAACGACATATCTTTTACAGTCAAAAAAAAGGATATTGAAGATGTAAAGCAAATTCTTAAAAAAATTGTGAAAAAACTTAAAGCAAAAGAATTTTCAATAAAGGAAAATGTTGCAAAGGTTTCCATTGTTGGAAGTGGTATGAAAACACACAGTGGCGTTGCATCGCGCATGTTTCGTGCTCTTGCAAAGAGCAAAATAAACATTGAAATGATATCAACCTCTGAAATAAAAATTTCCTGTGTAATTGATGAAAAAGATGTAAAAAAAGCAGTTAAAGCAATTGCAAAGGAGTTTAAATTATGAATAAAGAAATCTACATTTATGATACAACCCTGCGAGATGGTTCTCAGGCAGAAGGCATATCCTTTACTGTTAAAGACAAAATAAGTGTTGCAAGGGCACTGAGAGAACTTGGTATTCCTTACATAGAAGGCGGATGGCCCGGTTCAAATCCCAAGGATGCTGAATTTTTTAAGAGAATAAAAAAAATAAAACTTTCCCCATCAAAACTTGTTGCCTTTGGTTCAACAAGAAGAAAAAATATCCCTGCTTATAAAGATAAAAATCTTCAGGAGCTCATAAAATCAAAACCTGATGCCTTCTGCATTTTTGGGAAAACATCTCTTACACATGTAAAGGATGCTCTAAGGACAACTCCTGAAGAAAACTTGAGAATGATTAAATCTTCTGTGAATTTCCTGAAAAAACGAGGGAAAAAAGAAGTCATCTATGATGCAGAACACTTCTTTGACGGATATTTTGAAAACTCTGAATATGCTTTAAAAACTCTCTCAGCAGCACTGGATGGTGGTGCTGACTGGATTGTTCTTGCAGATACAAACGGCGGAACAATGCCGGACGATATTGCAAGAATAACAAAAACCATTAAAGAAAAATTCCCTCATGCAAAGGTCGGTATTCACGCCCACAATGACTGCGAACTTGCAGTTGCCAATTCTCTTTCAGCAGTTGATAACGGTGCAACAATGGTTCAGGGCACAATTAACGGATGGGGTGAGAGATGTGGAAATGCAAATCTTTCCTCTATAATCCCCAATCTGATGCTAAAAAAGAAATTAAAAATAAAAAATTTTACCTTAAAAAACTTGAAAAAACTTACAAAAATTTCAAGATATGTTGACGAGGTTGCAAATCTTATTCCAAAAAGAGAACAGCCCTATGTCGGGATTTCTGCATTTGCACACAAAGGCGGTGTTCATGTATCTGCTGTTATGAGAAATCCTTCTACCTATGAACATGTTGACCCCCGAATTGTCGGAAATGAAAGAAGAATCCTTATATCAGAACTTTCAGGACTTTCAAATCTGAAATTAAAAAGCGAACAACTCGGAATAAAACTCAAAGACAGAGAACTTGCATTGCAGATTTTACGAGAGATAAAAGAAAGGGAAGCAAGAGGGTATCAGTATGAAGCGGCAGATGCTTCATTAAAACTCTTTCTGAAACTTAAAACAGGGAAAATTCCTGAATTTTTTAATGTTAAAAGTTGCAGAGTTATTCTGGAATACCTGAAAAAACCATCCTTACCTGCAATTGAGAAAAGATGCGAGGCATCCATAAAGCTTTCTGTCAAAGGACAGATTGTCTATGAAGTTGCAGAGGGTGATGGGCCTGTTAATGCTCTGGATAACACTTTGAGAAAATCTCTTACAAAATTTTATCCTTTTCTCAACGAAATGACCCTTACAGATTTCAGAGTGCGTGTTTTAAATCCAAAAGAAGCAACTGCTGCTGCGGTGAGGGTTTTTATTGAATCAAGAGACCGTGATGAAAGATGGACAACTGTCGGAGTTTCTGAAGATATAATTCAGGCATCATGGAATGCCCTTATTGAGAGTTTCATCTACAAACTCTTAAAATCCCACAAATAGAACGAAAAGACAAGAAAATAAAGTGACAAGGGAACAGAGGTCGGAAGTCGGAATTGTAGCTGCAGACCCTTGGTCTGCTGTAAAAGTGACAATGTGACTAAGTGACGAGGTGATAAAGTGATATGGAGATATGGAGACAAGAGGATAAGTAGAAAAGGGTAGTTAGTGATAAGGATTAAGTAGTAAGGAATAAGTGATGGGAAAAATGAAATACTTAATTCTTAAAGTGAGCGAAGTGAACGACTTAATCCTTAATCCTGATA
>JAGHAG010000002.1 GCA_021161625.1 Elusimicrobiota bacterium | reverse complement strand
GGTTAACCCCGCCCTATCAGAGATAGGGCGGTCCGAAGGACAGATTTTTCTAATGAAAAATCTGGGTTTAACTTATCAACTAAAAGAGGGAAGGGTTTTGGACATTTGAATTTTGGTAATTTGAATTTGTTTAGGATTTGGGATTTAGAATTTAGGATTTGTAGGGCTATGGGCAAAACTAACGCTTTGAAACCACATATAGCCCTGCCAGAAACCTCTCGCCAATTAAATAAAGTGATAGGGGAAATGGAAATATGATTTATTGGTTTACCCGGTGGGCAGCTTATTTTTTTGTAAAAATTTTTTTTCGGCTTAAAGTTTATGGCAATATTCCGCGGGGTGGTGTGATTTTGTGCCCAAACCATCTTTCCAACTTTGACCCACCTGTTATTGCTGCCTCAACGCAAAAATCCCTCTACTTTATGGCAAAAAAAGAACTTTTCAAAAACCCGATTTTTGGGTGGTATTTAAGAAAACTTCATGCATTTCCAGTTGACAGGAGCACCTTTGACAGAGGCGCATTTAGAAAAGCCATATCTCTTTTAAATGCAGATAAAAATGTTCTTATTTTTCCTGAAGGCACAAGAAAAAAAGACCCGACTTTAAAACTTGGTGAAATAAAAAGAGCCATATCCTATATCATTTACAATACGAAGAAAAAAGTTGTTCCCATCTACATAAAGGGGACTGACAGATGGATGAGATTCAAAAAATTTGAAGTCAGGTTTGGAAAACCGTTTGATGTTGAGGAAAGAGGTGAAAAATTTTCAAAAGAGGTTGCAGAAAAAATTTCACAGAAAATAAAACAAAAAATTCTGGAGATAATGGATGAATAAAGAAATTTTTATCGCAAGATTTTGTGGTTTCTGCACAGGAGTTACAAAAGCAGTTAAGGAAACAGAGAAAGTTCTCAAAAGCAAAAAAAATGTCTATTGCATAGGCGACCTGATACACAATTCGTTTGTAATAGAAGAACTCAAAAGTTTAGGTTTAAAAGTTGTAGATGATATTTCCCAGATTCCGGAAAATGCAAATTTTATTGTACGAGCCCATGGTATTCCTGTTGAAACGCTAAAACAACTTAAAAAGAAAAACTGCAGAATTTTTGATTTTACCTGCCAGATTTTAAAAAGAGTCCATCACCTGATAGAGGAATTAAAAAAGCAGAAATTTAAAATAATAATTATAGGAAATCCTAACCATCCTGAGGTTAAGGCATTTATTTCCCATGCAGGAAAAGATGCTTTGGTTGTTTTTAAAGATTCAGATTTAGAAAATATAAAGATTCTCCCGCCCTGCGCTGTTATCTGTCAGTCAACAATTGACAAGGAAATGTTCCTCAGAATTTCCAGAAAACTCATTGAAAAAACCCGTAAAATTCTCATTATAAACACCATCTGCGGAGAGGTTGAAGCCAGAAGAAAAGAAGCAATAAAACTTGCAAAAAACTCAAAAATGGTTATAATAGTTGGAGATAAAAAAAGCAGCAATACAAAGCACCTTGCAAAGATTTTGAGAAAATTTACAAGGGCTGAGATTGTGTCAGACGCAGAAGAATTGGAAAAAATTAAAATTGAATATCCGATTTTTTTAACATCTGGGGCATCAACCCCGATGAGATTGATAAAGGAAATTGCAAAAAAACTGTAGGAGTTGGAAATGGATGAGATGAAAGATTTGATGAAAGAGTATCTGGATGAGATACCATCGGTTTCAAGTGGAAAAATTGTAAAAGGGAAGGTGGTGGAGATATCTGATACAATGGGGATTGTTGTTGACTTTGGGGCAAAATCAGAAGGGATTATTCCTCTTGGGGAACTGGAAAAAATAGGGCATTTACAAATTGGTGATGAAATAGATGTTCTGGTGAAAACTTTTTCAGGAAGAGATGGTTATCCTGTTTTATCACACATAGAGGCAAAAAAGAGAATTCTTGAGGATAAAATTGAGGAAGCATTTAAGAAAAGTGAAATTCTTGAAGTGAAAATTATTGAAAAAATAAAGGGGGGAGTTAAAGTTAGATTTTCCGACTCTGAGGTAGAGGCTTTTATGCCAAATTCACAAATAGGTTATCCCCCTGTAAAGAATATCCGTTCGGTTATAGGGAAAGTTGTTCCTGTAAAAGTTATAAAGTATGATGCATCCAAAAAAGATATTGTTGTTTCTTGGAGAGCAGTTGCTGAGCCCCAGTATAAACGAAAACTTGAGGAGTTCTGGCAAAATGCAAGGCTTGGAGAAATAAGGGAAGGAATTGTAAAAAGCATAACAGATTTTGGAGCATTTGTTGACATAGGTGGATTTGAGGGGCTTTTGCACATAAAGGATATCTCATGGGGAAGGACAGAAAAGGTCTCAGATGAACTTAAAGTGGGACAAAAAATAAAAGTAAAAATTATAAATTTGAACAAAACCCAGAATCGTGTTTCTCTGAGTTTAAGAGAAACAATACCTCAGCCGTGGGAGACAGTTGACGAAAAATACAAAGTTGGTGATATTGTAGAAGGGATTGTAAAAAGCATTTTGCCTTATGGTGCTTTTGTTGAACTTGAACCTGGTCTTGAGGGTCTTTTGCATATAAGCGAAATTTCATGGTTTGGTGTGGGCAAACCTGAAGAAATTTTAAAAACAGGTGAGAAAATTCTCGTGAAAATTCTAAATATAAACAAAGAAAACAAAAGAATTGCTCTGAGTTTAAAAGAAGCAGGGGAAAACCCATGGGTTAAGTTTAAAGAAGAACATCCTGAAGGAAGCGTTGTTTCAGGCAGAATAAAAAGTTTGACAAAAAATGGCGCTTTTGTCGAACTTGGAAATGGACTTGAGGGATTTATAATGATAAAGGATTTTGTCTGGGAAAGGAAAATAGCAGACCCTCAGGAGGTTGTGCATTTAGGAGAGGAAATTCAGGCAAAGGTTTTAAAAGTAACTCCATCCGAGCAAAAAATTTATCTCGGTCTAAAGCAGATGAAACCATCTCCATTCGCGAACTATCCAAAGGGAAAAATTGTAAAAGCAACCGTCACAAAAATAAAACCAGATAGATTGTATGTGGAATTTCCTGACGGATTGAGAGGATTCATTCACATTTCGCAGATAGATTCAAAGAAAAGGGATAATTTTAATGATTTTAAAGTTGGTCAGCAGATTGAGGCGGCTGTCCTTGAAGCAAATGAAAATACAAGGCAGATAGAAGTAAGTATAAAGGAACTTGAAAAGAAAAAGGAAGAGGCAACAATCAAGCAGTATATTTCAACAAAACCTTCAGGATTCAGTATAGGTGATATTCTCAAAAAAGAGTAAAATTAGTCTCTTACTCGTAAAATCTTTGTTTTTTTGGCAAACAAATTTTGCTTGCTCGATGCTAAAGGAGGTATTTCAACTATGACAAATTCTAAATCCGAAATACTAAATCCTAAACAAATTCAAATGACTAAAATCCAAATTTTCCAAACAAAGACAAAGAAGTTTGTTTTGGATTTGTTTAGAGTTTCGATATTAGAATTTAGGATTTCCGCTTTATGCGGGTTAGGGCTCTTTTTTTTAATTTTATTTTTTACAAATGGTTACTGCCTTGATTTCGGAAAAAATCCTCTCATAATCAAAAACTTCAATTGGTCTTTCTATGAGGGAAAAAATTTCAACATATTTTTTTATCCTGAAGTTAAGCCGAAATTAAGAGAGGCATTTGAAATTTTAGACAAAACTTATCACGAATACGAAAGATTCTTTAAAGTTTCATACAATCTCAAACCGAATCTTTTTCTTTTTCAAAGTCCGCCAGAATTTCATGCAAACAGAATTTCCGAAACTTTCTGGGGGACAGGGGGATTTTCTGAACCTTTTAAAAATAGATTTGTAATGCCTGTTCACACATCCAGAAAAGAAATGGAGCATCTCATCAGACACGAATTTACGCATATAACCTCATTTGAACTCTGGTATGGTGGTTTCTGGCGTTCCTTATCCCTTGTCAGATTGCTTGTTTATCCAATCCCTCTTTGGATTGCAGAGGGAATTGCAGAATACACCTCTGATATATGGGATGCAGAGGATGGGGCAATTCTAAGAGATTTGTATTTAAATAAATTGATTTTACCCTGCAGCCACATGGTTTCATTTGAACATCTTGAGGGGTATCGGGTCCATCTTGCCTACAAACAGTCGCAGAAGATGTTTTTCTTCATCTCAAGAAAATTCGGTTCAAAGAAGGTTGTTGAACTTGTAAGACAATTCCCACAGGTCTGGGAACAGGGACTTGCTTTAAAAAATGTTTTTAATTTAACGCCGAAAGGTTTTGATAGGCTTTTTCAAAATTATCTCGAGGATTTATATGAAGAAAGTTCAAAAAACAGAAACGCACCTGATGACATTGCAAAGAAACTGAATCCTGATTACAAATTTTACTGGGCAAGGTCCCCCTTTTTTTATAAAGATAAATTTGGCTTTATTTATGACGGTGTTGGTTATGAGGAGATTTTCCTTGTTGACGAAGACGGCAGAAAAAGAATCTTAAAAACAAAAAAGAATTATTTTGAAAGGATAGACAGGGTTAGAAGTTTCAGGGATAAAATTTTTTTTACAGGATGGCACAATGGAAAACTCTACCTTTTTTCATATCAGAAAAAATTAAAAAAAGAAGTAAAACTCCCCTTTACAGATGTAAGAGACATGGCATTTTTAGAGGACGGAAGCATTGTTTTTGCTGCGGATAAAAATTGTCAGAGTGATATTTTTCTTTTTAAGGATAAAGTTTTTAAAAATCTCACAAATGACAGGGATTTTGAAGATTCCCTTACAGTGGAAAATGAGAGGATTATCTATTCCTGTGAAAGAAATGAACAGCTTGATTTAAGAGAACTTAATTTAAAAACCCTTGAAAAAAAGTGGCTGACTGCCACACCCTTTGATGAAAAGGAACCTGAAATTTCCCACGCCTTTCTTTATTTTATAAGCCACAAAAATTCCTTTGCTGATATTTACAGGGTTTCATTAAGCAGTATGAATTTTGAGCAAGCCCTAAATCTTACGGATATAAAGACAGGAATTTTTGAGTTTTCAATTTCAAAAAGTGGTGAAATTCTTTTTACAGCACAGTGGCAGGGAAGCAGAAATGCGTATTTGCTCAAAAAATTTTCAAACAGGATTGCACAGGATGAAACTGAAATGGATTTTCTTAAAAGAGGGATAGACCTTGCAGGAGAGAAGCCAATTCCTCTCAGGGCAAGCGATGAGAAAAAAATAACAGCAGGAATTTCGAATGAGCAGGTAAAAAAGCCCCAACAAATCTCAGAAACGCAATTCTCTCCGTTAAATATCCACAAATATAAAACAAAATTTTCTTTTGACCTTTTTTATCCTCTTGGAATGTTTGTTTTTGCTGAAGGGGATGTGGATTTTTACCTTTTAAATTACTTTCAGATTTCAGATTTTTCAGGGGAACACACCATAAACCTGTATGCCCAGTGGCTTAGTTCAACAAAAGATCTGGATTATTCAATAAATTATATTTGCAAAAGATGGAAAACCTATTTTGGCTTACTTCTTGAAGGGTACAGAAGCACACGCTGGCTTACAAAGGAAGACGGGACGGATGTTCTCGTTGGAGATGATTTAACGCAGAGATACGGGCTTTTTCTTGCAAGATTTTTAAACAGGTGTAATCGTCTGGAACTTTATTTCATAAGGGAAAAAGACAAAGATTTAATTGACTGGGAAAGTCGCCTATATTTTGCAACTTTTGAAAATAAAGTTTTGTTGTCCTATGTGAGGGATTATGCTATATACAGATACATTGATGTTGTTTCAGGTTCCAGAGCAAACTTAAGCATTGTAAAGAGTTTAAATTTTCCAAATTCTGATTACCACTATAAATCCCTTTATACAGAAAGTCAGTTTTTTATTCCCATAACCTTTCCGAATAGAATTCTTGCTTTAAGATTTCTCGGTCTTTTTTCATGGGGAAAAACGCCTGAAATGTTTGACCCTTCCAGATGGGATAGAATCAGGGCTCTGCCTTCAGACATTCCTTCTGAAACCCGCTTTTTTATGATGAGTGCTGAATACAGATTTTATTTATTTCGCGAAATTAACTATAATCTCTGGTGGCTGATACCACCCATATTTTTTAAAAATTTAAAGTGTGTTTTGTTCTATGATACGGGGTTGCCATTTGAAAAAAGAAGCGAATTTAAGAGAGAAAATTTTTACAGTTCCGTTGGATTTGGCTTCAGGCTTGCGACATTTCTTTTTGAAAGTTATCCTCTTTTCTTCTCATTTGACAGGGCGAGAATGCTTGGAGATGAAAAAAATATAGCATCTTATTTTAAGGTTGGGCTAAACTGGTGAAGAATAGAGTTGTTATTTTTGGAGCAGGGCTTACAGGACTTGCAACCGCACACTTTTTGCAAAAAAAAGGCATAAATCCTGTTTTGCTTGAAAAAGAATCTGAACCTGGTGGTCTTTGCAGAACGCAAAAATTCAGAGGATTTTTCTTTGACTATACAGGGCATCTTCTTCATTTTAAAAACATAAAATGGAAGAACTTTATTGAAAAGCATCTCAAGGTTCCACTTGTAAAACACACGAGATACGCATACATCTGGCTTTTTGAAAGATTTATTCCTTACCCATTTCAGTATCACCTTGCACATATCCCTCGTGAAGTTAAAGAAAAAGCAATTTTGGACTTTCTTAAAGCAAAGGCGACTTCCTCAAAAATTTTTTCCCTGTGGGCGCAGAGTTCATTTGGAAAAACCATGTATGCGATTTTCTTTAAACCCTATAATGAGAAATTGTGGAAAATCAAACTCAATAAACTTACGACTTTATGGATGGGAAGATTTGTCCCGCAGCCCGACAAAAAGAAGGTTCTTGAAGGTGCAAGGGATAAGAATTTTTCGCAGAATGCAGGATACAATGTTGAATTTTACTATCCTCAAAAAGGCGGAATTTCGCAAATTATAAAACCCATTGTCAGTGGAAAAAACATAATTCTGAATTCAGAAGTTAAAAAAATTGATTTAAAGAAGAAAATTGTCTATACAAAAAAAT
>JAGHAG010000119.1 GCA_021161625.1 Elusimicrobiota bacterium | reverse complement strand
TTTTCATTTTTCACTTTTAACTTTTAACTTTTAATTTCCCTTGTCACCTTGTCACTTTAATTTAGATTACTCAACTTTTCTTCTGAAAGACCATCCATCTTCCTTGTAATCGCGATAAATTCCAAATATTCGGTCGGGGAAAGCACTTATGTTAAACAAAAGCCATGCTTCTTTTCTGTCTTTGCGAAGTAAAAATTTAAAAAGCATATCCCAGCAATGGAGGTTTCTTTTTATTACAATTTCTTTTTCTGTAAATGATTTTTTGTTAATGTCAAAGTTTGAATACTTGAAATAAAATCTTCCTTTAAGTTTGATGTGCCATTTACTTGCAGAAAATTTTAATGTTTGAAACAGGTTTATGTGGTCTTTTTCTAAATAACTCTTTGTGATGCGTGTTGAAAAGTATTCTGCGCTTGCTTCTGCTTCCCAGTAGGTGGTGCGTTTTTTAGAGGGAGAGAATTTGTGAAGAAAATAAAATCGGGGCTTTGTGCGAATTGTTATTTTTGTGGAAATTTCACCAAGACGGTTTTTAAAAGGCTCTGTGGACCTGTTGAAATCATAACTTGTGTTCTGGTAAACGGTTGTTCTTGAAAAATGCAGTTCGTCTTTAAGGTACAGGATGTTTGTTGTTGCTTTTCTGTTGAATTTGCGGTTTAAAATGTGCGTTGCATCAAAGTAGAAATTTTTTGAAGGTTTTATACGAAGGAGCAGTTCGTGGAAATGATAATTGTCTGTCCCGACATTCTGTATCTTTTCTTTTTTTAAGCCAAGTTTTGGATAAAAAATTGCAAATTTTGTAAGTTTGAAATTTTTTAAAATGCGGAAATATCCCGAAGAAAAATTTGTGTAATTGTAATACCCGTAGGCAGGTTTATAAATTCTTCTGTGATTTAAAACAGCATCAAGCTTCAGAAATTTTAAACTTAGGGGTTTTAAATAAAAGTAAATTTCAGGAGCGAGAACATCGTCTGCAATGTATTTGTTTTGCGTATAATTCCATGTTTCATTTCTGTAACCTGAAATTCTAAAATAAAGGTTGTCGTTTGTTTTGCTTAAAGAAATTCTGCTTAAAAGATATGCAGGTTTCAAAACGCTAACCTCTTCACGCCTGAAATCCCAGTTAAAATCAGAATATTTTTGATATTCCATATGGGTCTGGAAAAGAAAACCTTTTGTCGTCTGCCAGTGAGAGTATTTGAGATTAAAATTATTTATTCCTGTTTTTTCTTTAATGTGATATGCATAGAAATTAGTTGAAACATCTTTCTTTCTTAAAACAAATTCAATTCCCTTCCCCCAGCCGAGTTTTGAGAAATAATCGTTAATAAGAATCGTCTTGAAACTTTTTGAAAAATACCATATAAAGCGCACCTTTGTTATACTGCCATATCGGGATGAATATCCAAGTCGCAAACTTATATCCCATTTTCTTTCACCAATTTTCTGCCACCAGTATGGAAGCCACAAAACTGGAACTTTTCCAAATTTTAAAAAGACACTTTTGAGCGTAATGTGGTCGTCCGGTTTTAAAAAAATTTTTGAAGCAGCAATTCTGTAATGGGGCGGAATTTTATCGCAGGTTGTTATATAACCATCTTTTACAAAAAAATTTTCCTTTTGCTTTTGAACTTTCTTGCCAAAAATAAAAAATGGCTTTTGCTCTATGTAAACATCTTCCATAAAAGCAGTGTCTTTGTCTGTGTGATATATTGCATTTTTACATTTAACTGTTGTTGTGCCGTCAGTTATAAGGACATTTCCTTTTGCAGAGATTTTATTTTCATTTCTGAAAAAAGTTGCCTCATCTGACTGAATTAAAAAGTTCTTGTTTTTTATGCGGACATTTCCAGATGAAAAAATAACCTCTTTTTTTCTTTCGTATTTTAAAAAACTGCTTTCAAGTTTCCATGTTTGGGTTGAGGCACTGAAAAGGTTTTTTGAAAAAAGGAAAATCAGTGCAATGCAAGAAGCCCTGCACCAATTGAACCTGTAAACCGATTCCATTTTATCTTCTCAATTTTCAGATTTTGAGTATATTGTGGAAGTGCATTTTCAAAAATTGACTCAATGAGGTCTTTTTTGAAAAGAGGATATGCCGCAGATATTCCACCAGTCAGGGCAATTTTTTGAGGAGCAAGAAGGTTTATTACATTGGAAAGTCCCAGTCCCAGATATTTTCCGTATTCCTGCCAGACCTTCCTTGCCCAGATTTTGCCTCTTCTTGCCTGAATTTCAATTTCAAGAGGAGTGAGATTTTTGTTTTTAAAAGAAGTTTTTTTCCAGAATTTTTTTGCCCATCTGTTCATGTGTCTTGCACCACAGAATGTTTCAAGACAGCCCCTGCCACCACAACCGCATTTAGGACCATCAGGGTCTATTTTTATGTGTCCTATTTCAAAGATGGAAGTCCCCTGCTTTTGAAGGAGTTTTCCATTGTGTATATATCCACCACCAACCCCTGTGCCAAGAGTAACAACACAGAGGTTTTTTATTTTGTCTTTTTGTTTTTTATAAATTGCCCATGCAGCACAATTTGCATCATTTTCAAATACAATTTTTTTTAGTTTGAATTTTTTTAAGAGAGTTTCCTTAAGATTAAAATTTCTCCAGTTTAAGTTCGGGGCAAGTTTAACAATCCCGCTCTGAGGGTCCACCAGTGCTGGAACAGCCAAGCCAACAGGTATAGAAGGTGAAAGAATTTTTAAATTCTTTACTTTCAAAAAAATTTCATAAATGGTTTTTTCAGGACTTTTTGAATTAGGGGTTTTGAAAATTGCCTGCTTTAAGACATGCCCTTTTTCTGTAATAAAGGAAATTCTTGTATTCGTCCCGCCAATGTCAATACCAACTGCTTTTTTCAAAAATCTTCTCCTTCAAATATGCACTTCCTATGATGGAGCCAAAACAGAGGATTGTCTTTGCCTTCTGGGAAAGCGCTTTTTTAAAGCAATCTTCAACATCTTTGAGTATTTCAACATGCTCTTTTATAAACCCAGGTATTTTTAATTTTAAATTTTCAGGAGTTGTTCTTCTTTCGTGGGGAAATCCGCCGCAAAATATTTTAGCAAAATTATTTCCAAATGTCATAAGAATTTCGGTTATTTTTTTGTCTTTAAGGGGATAAAATACACAAATTCTGGGTGCGGGAAACTTTTTTAACTCTTTTAGAATTGCTCTTGCAGAGTTTATTGTGTGTCCTCCATCAATGATTACAAACCTGCCAGATTTTTTAAAAACCTCAAACCTTACAGGAAGTATATTTCTGGGGAAATCCCCATCCCATCTATAACCCATTTCGCAGAATGCCTTAAGAGCAACTGAAAAATTTTCGCTCAAGAATTTTACAGGATATGGACCATTTACAAATTCAGGATTTACAAATTTTGCGGATTTTTTACGAGCAATTTCTTTTATGACCTTTCGGGCAATCCCTTCTGCCTGACAGATAACAATAGAATTTTTTTTGATAATTCCTGCTTTTTCTTTCGCAATTTTTTCTCTTGTTTCCCCAAGCCAATCTGTATGTTCCAGAGTAATGGGGGTGATTATTGCAACCTCGTTTTTCAAAACATTTGTTGCATCCCTCCGCCCCCCAAGACCCACCTCAACAACTGCAATGTCAATTTTTTTCTCTGAAAAAAATATAAAAGCCCCTGCTGTGAGTTTTTCAAAATAGGTGAGGTTTTGATTTTGAAAGGGTCTTAAATATCTGTAATATGTGCTTCTTGAAATTTCCCTTCCCTGAATTCTCACCCTTTCACCTATATGAAACAGATGAGGTGAGATGTATGTTCCAACTTTCAAATTTTGTTGCAGGAGTAATTGCTCCAAAAAAATTGCTGTCTGGGACTTGCCCACGCTTCCTGCTATCAGAACTGAGCTAAAGTTTTCTTTAAACCCTGCTTTTTTTAGGGCAATTTTTATTCTTTTAAGACCGAATTTTATCCTTTTTGTTTCAAAACCTGTGTTCATTGTTAGTAGTCAGTAGTAAGTCGCAAGTAGTAAGTGGTAAAAAAACAAATTATGAAGAATGAGCCAATCTGTGGCACTGTCTTTCTTTTCTCTTTTCTGCTTTTCCACCTTTCCATCATTTCTCCCGGTTACCAGTTACTAGTTACCAGTCGCTTTTTCAGGCGAATATAATTCACCCGTTACAATTTGCTACTTGTTTAAATATATTGTCTGAGTTGGATAAGCAAACTCAATCTGTCTTTTTTCAAATTCCTCTGCAATGCGAAGGTTTATTTCCTGCTGTATATCCATATACTTGTTATAGTCAGAACTCAAAACATAATAGACAATTTCAAAAATTAAACTGAAATCGCCGAATGAAAAAAAATGACATCTGTCAAATTGAGTATCCGCAATGTCTTTAATAATGTTTTCAATAACTTCGGGAATTTCTTTCAGTTTCTCAACCGGTGTCTGATAAACAACGCCTAACTGAAAAACAACTCTTCTTTTTTCCATTCTTTTATAATTTTTTATTCGGGAGTTTGTGAGGTCTCTATTTGAAAAAATTACCTGCTCCCCACTTAAACTTCTTATGCGTGTTGTTTTTATTCCAATGTATTCCACGCTTCCAAGAAAACCATCAACAATTATAAAATCTCCAACTGCAAAGGGTTTGTCAAAAAAAATGGCAAAATAACTGAAAAGGTCTGCAAGAATTGTCTGTGCTGCAAGTGCAATTGCAACACCCCCTATGCCGAGACCAGCAAGAACAGTTGTTATTTTGAAGCCTATGTTATCAAGAAAGAAAATTATTGCAATAGCCCAGATTAGAATGTTGATTGTGGTAAGAAGTCCGCCGAGTTCTTTTACCTTTGCAATATCCCCACCTTCTTTTTTTATTGTATATTGAGATATAAAAAATTTTAAGGTCTGCGTGATTATTTTTACACAGACAAATGTCAGAACCCCAAGACCCACGAGTTTTATTGCAGAAAGAAAGGACTTATTCAGGTTCAGAGTTGAAATTGAAAAATAGAAAATCCCATAGTAAAGAAGTGGAATTATTTTTGCAAAAACTTTTGTGAGGAGAAATTCAATCAAATTCATTTTGTGTTCAGGAATTTTCCCCACAATTTTTTTTCTAATGAAAACCATAAAAACTTTTATTACAACAACCCCTACAATAAAAACAATCAAAGCGCTCAGATATGCAAGAATGGTGTTTCCAAGAATAACTTTTTCAAAAATTTCCTTCATTTTTCCTCCAGTTGGGAAAGAATTTCCCCGGCAAGTTCCAGATGAGAACCCTGCCAGTAAATTTTATTACATTTTTTGCATTTGTAAAATTTTTCCTTTGTTTGCCAGACGAAAGAAGGGACTTTATCCCTTATAAGATTTTTATCAATTTCTTCAAGTGTGCCGTTGCATTCTATACATCTTGAAAAAAATCTTTCCTTTTCAAGTTTTATGTCAAACTTTTTTATAACCTCTTTTACCTGCTCAACAAAATTTTCGCTTTGAACAAAATAAACAGAATACCCCTTTGTCAAACTCATTTTTCTATTCCTTGTAAGGATTATTCTCTGCTCTCTTAAACTCTTGTATACAATTTCTGGAACTGTTTTGCTTTCGTCAATATATTCGGTATCAAATCCAATTAGCCGCAGCCATCTCGCAAGACGCCCGCACATTCTGTCAACAAGAAATTTCATTTCTGATTTTGTATTTTTTGAAGAAGTTCAAAAACTTCTTTTTGTGCTCGTTTTCTCCAGTATTCCTGTCTTATATCCAGAAGCATTGACCAGACCCTTAAAGCATTTCTGTAATCTTTCTGCCTTTTATAAATTTCAGCAAGAATAACCTTTGCAAGAAATGGTGCGTCAGGAAATTTTATTGCCTCTTCAAGATATTTTATTGCCTCTTTTTCTGCCTTGTTTTTTCTCACAGTTATTGCTGCAAGATATAAACTTGCCTGATAATAAGTTTTTCTGAAATTAAGGGCGTCTTCAAGAATTTTTATTGCTTCCTCATCTCTTTTTTGCACCCATGCCAGAGCCGCAGCAGTATAAGTGACTGCAAATTCAAAATTTCTGTCAAGACGTATTGTCCGCAGAGCATATTTAAAAAGTTCCCTGTGAACTCCAAAAATCAACACCCCCTTTCTCTTCAATTCAAGAACTTTCTCCCGTGGCAATTCTTCTGCTGGAACATCTCCATAATACTGGAGAAGCTGTATAAAGGCGATATCTGCTGCAATCCGTCGCATCCCCAGTAAAATCAACCAGATATCCTGATAATGTGCAACTTCAGAAAATTCTTTTGAAAAAAGAGGCGTGTTTGCAAAGTGGAAATTTTTTTCTGCTTTAATTCTTAAAAAATTCACACACAAAAACAAAATTATAATTGCACTGAGGTTTAAGAATTTTTTGAATTTATTTGTGGCTGCTTCCACTTTTCTACCTTTCTACTTTTCCACCTTTCTCCGACTTTAAGTCGCATAGTAATGCGACCGCTACCATTCACTATTCACTAATTTGCGAGTGGTTTCTGTCAAGCAGGGCTCTGTGAGCGAGGAACTTGACCCCAGTCCGCAGCGAATCGAGAGCGAGCCATCTCACGCGAGCGTCCCTGCTGGCAGAACCACGAGCCATCTCATACTTCTTTTTTCTTAAAAATCCCAGATGCTATAAACATTACACAGATTGCATAAAAAAAAGCATATCCAATTGCAGGAAGAAAAGAACCTTTTTCATAAAAGTATTTTTCCTGATAATCCATAGCGTTTAAAAGCATGTAATTCGGAAAAATCCATTTAAAAATTTTAACGATTGTTATGAGAAATGAAGGCAGTTTTTGCACGAGAAATTCCACTTCACCAAGAATGTGTCCCCCGAGCCATATCAAAAATGAAACAATAAAGG
>JAGHAG010000199.1 GCA_021161625.1 Elusimicrobiota bacterium | reverse complement strand
TTTCTTTCCTGTAAAAACTTATACCACCAAGAAAAAGGAATGTGTATGAAAAAACTTTACTTGTGAGTGTTAGAAATTCAAGAATTTTTATACCCTTTTCTCCCCAGAACAATCTGAGGGTGAAGGTAAAAAAATGACTCCACAAAGCAACAGCCTGAAAAATACCAAAGAGAGCAAGAAGTTTTAATTCTTTTGTAATTTTCAAAGCAGTTTCCCGTCTGGAATTTATAAATATAGATATCCCCATAATGAAAAAGGCAAGCCCATAGATAAAGAGCGTCAGCGGAAGATTTGTCAGAAAAAAGTCCGTAATAGAATTCATTTTAACACATCTTCCAGTTTTTTAAGGACAAGATTTTTATCAAAGGGTTTGAGAATATAGTCTGCAGCCCCTTCTGAAAAACAGCGTTCAATATCAGTTATCTGCTGCTGTCCTGTTATCATGATAACAGGGATAGAAGATGTTTCTCTATGAGATTTAAGTTTCTGAAGAGTTTCAATTCCATCCATTTCAGGCATTACAATATCCAGAAAAATAACATCAGGTTTTTCAATTTTTGCTTTTTCAAGAGCCTGTCTGCCATCTTTTGCAGTTATAACCTGATGCTGGTTTGAAGAAAAAATGAACCTCAGGAGTTCCACAACACCAGGGTCATCATCTGCAACAAGAATTTTACGGGACATAAGATAGTCAGGGGGCTATGCCCCCTGAAACCCCGTTTTCTTTATAATTTTTTACTGCTTTCATAACTCCTCGCCTATTCCCTGACTATCTTAAAAAATTATTCCTTATTTAAAAAAATCTTACCTTATCCATCGGAAATTGAAAATTTCCGATGTAATAAATATATTATACAAAAAATACACAAACAAAGAAGTTGCACTTTTAGTTTTTCCAGGGTATAATTTAGTATGAAAAAAAGAACAAAATTTGTATTTTTGTATATACTTCTGATTTCCATTTTCAGTGCTGTTCTTGGATGGCTCATTGTCACAGCATCCCTTATAGAAAGTGGTGTTTATGAATACAAACCTGGCTGTCTTTATAATTTTCTTCTGCTTAAAAACACATCCTTCTGGCTTTTGATTTTTCTTATAGTTATCTGCGTTGGAATAACTGCATATTTTCTTCTAAATCGTCTGGAAAGAGGTGTTTCATCAATCACAGGCAGAACCATTTTTCTATTTGTCCTTATGCAATGTCTTGTCAGCACTGTTCTTGGCTGGTGGCTTGCTATAAGCACTTTTTTGAACTGCAATGAGATAGAAATAACATATCCGAGTTTTCAAAAGTTTTCCACACTAATATACAAAAACATCTGGTTGTTGATTGTTTTGCTTTTTTTCTCAGTTGGAATTATTTCTTTCATCATTATAAGACAGTTAAATCCTTCCGAGAATAAAAAACCCCGGGGATTTGGACTTGTGGAAGTTATGATTGCAATAAGTATGATGCTTGCAATTATTGCTGCGAGTTTTACAATGCTTCAGATTTCGGTTATTGGAACAATAAAAGCAAGAGAGCAATCCAATGCCTCGCGTCTGATTGATATGATTTTTTCAAAACTTCGCAACATAGATTTCTTTTTTCTCTTCTGCTGTGATTCCTCAAAACCATATTTTGACCTTTATCCTGAATATCCCTATATGGGTGTTCTAAATGTTATAAAAAATGCAGTTGAGGATAGTGGCTTTTCAAAATTCACCATTGAAATAACATTTATGAGACGGGATACTTCTGATGCTGATGGGGACGGTCTCACCTCTGACCTTATTCCATTTACAGATGTAAATGGTGATTTAATTGATGATTATGACCCGGAAATTAAATACTATGATCACAACAACGACGGGGATTATTATGATACCTATGTTGAGAATGGCAGAAAAATTGCAGAACAACCTGACACACATCTCAAGGAAGTAACTGTAACGCTTTATAAAAGAGAGATGGTAGTTGCACAATCAGCGAGATTGATTTCTCTGGAGGAATTTTCTGGAATAGAATCCCCTGCTTCAGGCGCAACTCTTTCCCTGTTTGTAAGACAGCCAGCAAATGCAACCTATGTTTACAATCTGGATACCACGGAAAGAGAAAATGCCTTCAACCTTGTGATTGACAAATCATATCCTGAAACAGTGGTTGCATACAGGGCGGATTTTAATTATCCTCTGAGATTGTGGGGTGAAACAGACCCGCAGGCAACCGTGCATTTTTTTGTAAATGATACAATAAGTGAACTTGATTCAGTGCAGGCGGATATAAACGGGAATTTTGATTTTCAGTCATATTCTGTCACATCTGAACTTGTTGAAGGCAGAAATACAATCTGGGCAAAAGCCACAAAAGAAGGAAATGTTTCCCCTTATTCACCGCGAGAGGTCATTCTTGACTTAAATCCACCCCAGATATCAGACACACAGCCCACAGGCACGGTTAATGACAGAACACCACGGGTGAGTGCAATAGTTTCTGATTCTGGAATTTCAACAGATACTGTAAGCGGTGTGTGTGCAGAAGTCATAACCATGAAGGTAAATGGCGAGACAGTTGAACACGAATACAATGATGAAACAGGAGAAGTTATATGGATTGATACAGTGACCATGAGTTATCCTGTTCTTGATGTTGGCACATATACAGTTGTGCTTCAGGCAGGGGATAATGCCTATTATAAGGTTTCAGCAACATGGGATTTTACAGTTTCAATTTCTGACCCTGACAATTCACCACCGTCAATTTCACAGAAAACCCCTTCAGGTTCCACAAGTTCCACAATGCCAGAAATTGGTTGCAGGGTTTTTGATAATCAATCAGGAATAAACCCATCATCAATTGTTATGAAAGTTGATGGAGAGGTTGTTGTGGATTCCTCAAATGTTTTTTCACACTATAATTCTTCCACAGGTGAGATTTCGTGGACACCGGATTCCCCATATGAAAACGGCACCCAGCACACTGTGGAAATTTCTGTAAGTCACTGGGCTGAAAATCCACCTGACAGGGTCACAAAAACAGATTCCTGGAGTTTTTTCATAAATGCGTTTTGAACACAGAAAGGCGTGGACACTTGTAGAAATGACTGTGGCAAGTGCTGTGCTTTTGATTGTTTTTCTTGTGATTGTAAAATTTTTTACACTTTCAACGAAAAATGTTGTGGATGAACAGATAAAAACAGATGCTTTTGAAGAACTGAGACAGGTTTTTTTCAATGACATAGAGCCTGACCTTATGGAGGCAAATGAAATTCTTGATGCATCTCAGAATAGAATAATTTTTATTGTTGATTCTAACAGGATGCCACAATACGACCCTCAGGGAGATATAGATGGAGATGGAATTGTAAATCTGATGGACCCTGATGATGACAATGATTCAAATCTTATTCTCCCGCCAACAGCCCAGTATCAGGCAGGATATGATTTAAAAGATGATGACGAAGATGGGGACAAAAAAATAGATATGGAGGTTACCTTTTATCTTACAGGAAACACTCTTTTCAGGGATGTTTCCTACAACGAAGAGGGTTTTGGTAATCACATAAAAAAATTGCTTGACAATGTTACGTTTTTAAATTTCGTCTACTGGGGAAGCAAAAAAGAGGATTTAGGGAAAAATATAGACCTTGGAAATGATGGAATTGCAGGCACAGATGACGAGGGCGAAGACGATGGGCTTATCAGTGAAACAGAAATTGATATGGTTGCCCCACCAACAGGTCATGGCAATCAAAATGGTTCCATTGATACAGAGGAGGAAAGGATGTATATTGCATCAATTTATCTTGAGATTGGATATGATAAAAATGGTGATGGTGTAGAAGATGCTCGTCTTAAGACTGAACTTTCTCCACCACTTCTTGTTTTAAAAAATAAGCAATGAAAGAAAAAGGTGTTGCGATATTTCTTGCTGTTGTGCTGATTTTATTTTTAATGCCTCTTACTTTTACACTTGTTTATGTAACCCGTCAGCATCAGAAATCCTCATATCAGGAGAAACAGATCAAATCAGCAAGAATTCTGGCTGACAATGCAATTGTGGATTATATGCGTTCTTTTTCACAGAACTACTATGCAGACCATTATGATACGGATAAACTTGCAAGACCCCAGAGTTTTTATAAGGTTGGTTTTACAGAGGTTTCTGTTATTCCTGACACACTGAACCATTTTATTTATATTGAAGCAACTGGAAAGTATGGCAAATCTGCAACAAATCCGCTTTTCAGAAAAACTCTATATTCTGTAATTCAGTTTGTCTCACCATGGACAGATTTTGGAACAATGATTGATAGCAATTTTACAATTTCAGCAAGCAATGTTACATATTATGGAAAGTTCTGGATAAATGGAAATCTCTACATAACAGGCTGGAATGTGAGATTTGTTGGCGGTCCAATTTTTGTTTCAGGAAATCTCCACGGCTCTTCATCTGTAATCATAGATGGAGACCTTTACTATGGTGGAAGTTCTGCAGGCAGTGTAACTGTCAATGGGACAAAGTACAACTTTATGCCTTCTTTAACATTTCCAACAATTGATACAACATATTATGCAGAACATTACAATTACAAAATAACAAGTAATTCAAAAATAATTTTTAATTCTAACGGCACCTTTACTGTTGTTGGTTCAACAACAATAGCAATTCCTGAAGAGGGAATAATCATTTACGGGCAGAATTGTAGTCTTCAAATCAAGGGTACTGTTAAGGGAAGGGTTACAATCTGCGCTTCAGGTTCAGGTTCAAAAGGAAAAATCACTGTTTACGGAAACCTGACCTATGCAAATGGAACAAATTATGCCTCAGAATCAGATTCAATAGCAGTTCTTGCAACGAATAGAATAATTTTCAAAAAATACGGTTCAAATTTGACTGTGTGCGGTGTTTTTCAATCAAGTTCATCCAATTACTTTCTCATGCAGGGTTCATGGGGAAGAACTTTCAAATTGTATGGAACAAGAAACAAGGGAATAAGTGTCTCTCCATGGTAGTTTCAGTGGTGGAAGATATCTTTACTTTGACCCGAATTTGTCAAAATATCCTCCGCCTGGTCTTCCTGAAAAACCCTATCTTGTAACATGGCATATAAAATAAAAATGACAAATTAAAAATTAAAAATGAAAAATGAGAAATTTGAAATTTAAAATTTAAAATTTACAATTTGCAATTTAAAATATCGCGAAGCGATAAAGTGATATGGAGACAAGAAAATAAAGTGACAAGAAAAAAAGTGGATAGAGGACAGAGGATAGAGGATAGTCCGCCTACGCTAAAGCTACGGCGGATATATGTAGCTCGAGACCCTTGGTCTGCTGTAAAGGTGACAGGGTGACTAAGTGATGAGGTGACAAAGAAAATGAAAAATGAAGCGAAATTAGGAGATTGGGAGATTAGGAGATTAGGAAAGATCGCGACCCGACGAAGTCGGGGGAGCAAGTTTCTATCCACTATCCTCTTTCCTCTTTCCTCTTTCCACTGTCCACTATTCGCTATTCCCTCATTACTCATTACTATATTTCTTGAAATTTGTAGAAAAAAAATGTAAACTTTTTCTATGAAAACGGCAAAACAGATAATTTTCGTTTTTCTATTAGTTTGTATAGCCGGTTTTTTAACAATAATTTTCAACAAAAATTACACAATTTCTTCAAATCTCATAAGTAATGCAAACTGGTACGCTGTTATAACCTGTCCTCAGGAAACAGAAAAATGAATAACTGGATAATTGCATTTTCCTATTCTTTTATTGCAGGGACAGGATTTGCAATTGCATTTTTCCCGAATTTTGATATTTTCAAACCTTTATTCACATTTTCTTCTTTTTTGATTTTGCACTGGCTTTTGATTTTCTGCGGGATTCTGCTGCTTTTGTGGATTTTGCTGGGGAAATACAAATTTGTGCGAAATACAATTGTTGTGCTTCTTCCTTTTTTGCTCGGTGCAACAAATTACTGGAGATTTTTTAACACAAAATTTCCCTCACACATAAAAAATTATCTTGATAAAAAATTCTGGGACAGAACAACAATAAGAGGAACAGTTATCCGTGAACCTGATATAAGACCTGATAAAATCAACCTTACTGTAAAACCCTATAAAATAAAAAAGAAAGGCAAATGGAAAGAACTTAAAGGAAGAGTTGGGAATGTCCTTGTCCGGTTGAAGCCCTCTGTTGGTGAGTATTACGAAACCTGTGATTATGGAGACATTATAGAGGTTTCTGCTGCCCTTCTTTCACCGATGGGAAGGCAGAACCCATGCGGATTTGACTATAAGGAATATCTGCGTTCAATGTGGGGTGTTTATGCATGCATGTATCCGCGAGATGAAAAACAGGTTAAAAAAATTGGAGAAAACCCAGGATGGCTTTTAAAATTTGCGCTTGACTTAAAAAAAGAAATGATAAGGGTCATAAAGAAAACCCTGCCATATCCTCAGTCCGCATTTCTGGGCGGGGTTACACTCGGAACAAGAGGTGGTGTTCCCCCGCAGATGAAATTTGAATTTCAGGCAACAGGTGTTGCGCATGTGCTTTCTGTCTCTGGACTTCACGCAGGATTTATCGCAGCGCTTTTTTATATAATATGCACCCTTCTGAAAATACCAAAAAAGCCGAGATGGTTTATTGTAAGTTTTGGCCTTCTGATATTTACACTCATCACAGGTGCAAGGCCTGCAACAATGAGAGCATCAATTATGTATTCAATGCTTCTTTTTTTCAATACATTCGGTCTTGGCTTAAAGGCATCAACCGCTCTTACAATTCCTGTTTCAGGCATGTTAATACTTATTTTCAATCCCTTACTTCTTCCATCTGCAAGTTTTGTTCTTTCATATATGGCAGTGTGGTCCTTGTGTCATCTTTCAGGTCCTGTTCAGACATTTTTTGAAACACACATAAGGTCGTGGTATTTTGTTTTTTTCTTTTTTGTCATTTTTGGTTTGACCACGATTTTCTGCCTGAATTATCCACTCTTTTTGAATAAAAATTTTCTTGTTTTTATTTTTGCAGTAATTTTTGTTTTGTTTCTTATTGCTAAATACCTTCACAAAATAAATCCAATAGAAGGGCTTGAAATGTCCCGCCTTTCAGGTCCTCTGGTTTCATTTTTTTATGCGCAGTTTGCAATTCAACTCGGAATGATGATACCTTTTTCTGCAGTTTATTTCAGAAGATTTCCTGCAGCAGGGGCCTATGTTAACTTTATTGCAATTCCTCTCATCGGTTTTATTGTCATGGTCGGATTTCTTTCAGGTCTGATTGGAGCAGCAGGCACCTATTTTTCAGGCCTTCTGGGGCTCAAAATTATATCAGATGTTGCAACATTCATTGCCTTATGTCTTAATGCAGGAAATTACTGGCTTTGTAAACTTTTTACAGGAACCGCTCATTTCTTTTTTAAAATTTTTCCATATCCTTTTATGCCAACCTTTCATACATGGTGGCTTGTCTCCTATTATGTTGTAATCCTCCTTATGGTAAATTACAGATATATTCTGGATTTTTTACAGAGTATTGCGCAGCGGTTGAAATATTATTCAAGAGAGGACATTTACTTGAGAGCCTCAATAACTTTTGTTGCGATTGTTTTGCTTTTTTTCCTCTATACATACAAAGTGAAAAAAACAAAGGTTCAAACTTTTAGAGCCACAGTTCTGTGTGCAGGTTTTGGCAATTCAATTGTTCTTGAAAGCCCGTCAGGAAAAAGTTTTCTGATAGATACATCAATTCGCGACCCCGGAGGTTTTAATTTTTCAAGCCTTTCAGCGGTCTTTTCATGCTATCACATAAATGAATTTCAGGCGCTTATTCTTTCAAATTTAAAACCAGAAAACACAGGCAATGTTTACGGTGTTCTGGAATATTTCCCAGCAAAAGAAGTTATAACTCCTTATGACCCTGCACAATTGCTTAAAAGAAGGTCGTATCAGGAATTTTTAAATTTTCTTGGCGATTTTGAACTTCTTGAAAAATGGGACACTGCCTACCCGCAGAAACTTTACGCAAATGTCTCTCTTCTTTTAGAGCGAAATCTTGTGCCTCAAAAACTTTACCGCAAACCCAGGGGTTGGAGAAAAATTTTTACAGGGGTAAAATCCTTTCCTTTAAAGACAGTAAAAACAGGGGATATTATATACAGCGAAAAAGTAAATGGAAAGGAGTTTTATATCATGGCATTGTGGCCACCTGAGGAAAAACTTAAAGGAACTTCTGATGACATTGGCAACAACTCAGTTGTTTTAAGGGTTTGCTATGGTAATTTTTCAATGCTCCTTCCATCGGATATAAGGAACGAAGCAGAACTTGAAATGATTGAAAAGATTCCCCAGTATCTAAAATCCCATATCCTTGTTGCGCCGTATCACGGACACATGAATGCTTCCTATGAACCATGGCTTAATTTTGTGAAACCTGAAATTGTTATAATTCATCATGTTTATGCAAGGGACTGGAGTTTCCCAGATTCGGCTCTTGCCCTTACAATTCAGAGGTGTAAAAACATAGGGGCAAAGGTTTTAAGAACTTCTGAGTATGGTGCAATAACCATTATTTCTGATGGTGAAAAATTTAAGTGGGCTGCATGTAAAAAGCAGAAAAAAGAGGGACGCTCATCCTACGAGGATTCTCTGGATGTGTTTTGAAAAAGTGGATAGAGGATAGAGGATAGAGGATAGTCCGCCTACGCTAAAGCTACGGCGGATATATGTAGCCGCAGACCCTTGGTCTGCGATAAAGTGATATGGAGACAAGATGACAAGCCCCGTTGGATAAAAAACATCCAATGGGGCAAGCAGAAAAGTGAAAAAGGTAGAAAGGAGAGAAGGGAAAAATGAAGTTTGATGAAATTGATGTTGCATTAAGTCATGAGTTTATACAGGTTTTAAGTTCCACACCAAAGCTTCAGGAATTTTTTTTAAGACATGATACAGATGAGAAAAATTGGGAAAAAATCTTTAAAATTTTAAAGTCACTTACAAAAAGCCAACTTAAGTTTCTGGAACTTGCTCTTGCTGAGAATTTTACAATTGCTGATATTGTGCAGGGAGGCGGGGCAACAGAGGTTCTTGTTAAAACAGCAGGAATTAAGGCAATACTCTCCAATGCAAAAATTTTGTATTTTACAGCATTTGAAAGCCAGACAGAGGATTTAAAAAAGAGATTTTCTTCGCTTTTTTCAGAAAAAATCTTTGAAAAAATTACAATTTCTGTAACACCTGTTTTTCTTGAAAATTTGCTGAAAACAAAGATATCTGATGCATCAGTTCTGCTTTATCTTGGTATTAGTGAGGATTTTCACTTTTCTTCAAGATGGATGGAAATTCTTGCAGAGAAAAGAGATGCAGTTAACAAAGGAATTCCCTTCTGGATGATTTTGAGAAAAAAGATGACAGGATTTGCTCCTGAAGATGTGGAAGAAGAAATAAAACAGGACATAGACGAAATTTTTAGAGCTTATCAGATGTCGCTGGAAAAATTGAAAATTTTTGAC
This sequence comes from Elusimicrobiota bacterium, assembly GCA_021161625.1. Taxonomy (GTDB): domain Bacteria; phylum CG03; class CG03; order CG03; family CG03; genus JAGHAG01. The sequence goes on along the minus strand of JAGHAG010000199.1, from coordinate 6,619 downwards.
AGAATTTCAATGTTAAAACTTTTAAATAAATTCCAGCAGTTAAAACCGCGAGGATTTAAAGATAATTTTTCAAAGTATGATTTAATTCTTGTTGACCATGCAAACAGGTATCTGCCCGAAGAATTTGAATACCTGAAATTGTTTTTGAAGGATGAGGGCTCCCTTGCTGGATGCGGAGATTTTTCAAACACTTTTTATAGACCTTCTGCTGTTAAGGGAGCAAAAACTCTTTCAATAAATGAAACTTTCAGACATAGTCCCTTTGTAGTTGATTTAATGAAAAACCTTTCAGGCAGGCAAGTTCTTCCTGTAAAACCCATAGATGACATTGGAATTTTTTATTACGAAGCAGTTGATGAAACAGATGAGATGGAGTTTATTGCGTTTTCAACCCAAAAACTCATAAAAGACGGGGTTCCTCCATCAGGGATAGGTGTTATTTTTAAAGAAGCGAATTTTCCTCAAAAATTTATACCTGTTTGCATAGAATTTGGCGTAAATGCTCTTGAATATCCAGGGGCAGGCACGGTTGTGCCTTTTACTCGTGAACTTATATCACTTCTTGAAGCAAATCTCAATGCTGAAACAATGGAGCTTTTGTCTTCTAAACTTGACATGGTAAAATTTAAAAGCGTCAAGGACTGGTTTGAGAGGAAACTCAAAAGGTTTGCTCCTTTTGATTCAAGACAAACTCGAAACAAATCCCTTCTTGAAGATTTAAAAAGAATAAAAGAAAGGAGTGGTGAGTCAATAAAACTTGTAACAGATTATTTTGCTCCTGCTTACAGTTTTGAGGTTGTTTTCATCCCGTCGTTTACATCACGGCATTATACAGAAAGTTTTAAAACAATTTTTTATAGAAATGTTTCCCGTTCAGCAAGAGGAATTTTTATAACAAGACCACTTGTTATAAGACCAACCGTTTATTATGACAGATTTTTTAAAACTGAAGCATCTCCTCTTTTGAAATATCTGCCAGCAGGTTCTTATAAAAGAGTGCAGACCTTTTTAAAAAAACTGGCAGAAGCAATAGGGTTTTAATATGAAATATATTCAGGAATATCTAAAATTTAAAAAGGAAAGGAAAAAACAGAAGAAAAAACTCATATCATCTGCAAAAATTATAAATCCGATTGTTGTATTCTGGGTTGCGGTTACGATTTTTTCGTGGATTTTTGCAATTTTAAATATAAAACTGCCACAGAAGGTTGAAAGAAACAAACCTCTTTTAGAATTAAAACTTTTTAATGTTGGACATGGCAATAGCCTCTTTATAAAAACACCAAAAGGAAAAATAATTCTGGTTGATGCAGGACCATCTTCAAAAAAAGCAAAGGAGTTTTGCCTGCCTGAAAATGCCTCACCATGGAAGAATGTGATAAAAAGAAGTTTTAAGGATGTAGGAATAAAAAAAATAGACATTTTGATTTTAACAAGCCCCCTTGAGAATTTCTGCGGTGGAGCAGAGGATTTAATCAAAGATGGGTTTAAAGTTGAAAAGGTTATAGCAACAAAGAACTATTTTCCCGGTCCCAGATTTATTCCCTACAGAAGCGTTCTTTCAAAGTTTGAAGAAAAAGGAATTTTGAAATTTATAAAGGCAGGAGATATTATTTTTAAAGAAGGAAATTTTCTTATTCAGGTCCTTTCTCCTCTGGTGGATTATTCAGGCCTTTCAAACTACGAATACAACGCATCAATGGTTTTGAGAATTGTCTATGGCAATACGGCTGTTGTTTATGGAAGTTCCTCATTCGCACTTGCCTTAAATCACATTGCTTCCTATAAGAATTTAGAATCAGATATTTTGATAACTCCGTATCATTCATCTTCACGGTCTTTTTCGCTTTCCTTTTTACAGAAACTTTCCTGCAACTTTTGTCTTATTTCGTCAGGAAGAGGGAATAAAGAAGACCTTCCAGATGCCGGCATTCTTGCAATTTATGATGTGCTTGGTATAAAATATTTAAGGACAGATACCAATGGTACAATCAGAATTATATCTGATGGGAAAATTTATGAAATTGAAACGGAGTATTGAGGCTTTATGAAGAAATTTTTTAAAAAAATTTTAGCAATATTTAAAAGTGTTGGAGACCTTTCTGCTTCCAGAATCGAGACCTACAGGCAGTGTCCTCTGAAATACAAATTTAAGTTTCTTTCAGCAAGAAAAACCCGCATTTCTTCTCCATATCTTTCATTTGCTGAAAGCATAAGAAATTCTCTTGCTGAAATCCACAAAAAAGACATTTCTCAATTAAAGCAGGAAGAGATAATAGAAATTTTGAAAAAGAACTGGGTAAGAAAGGGATTTTCAGGTCTTCAGGAAGAGGAAACTTTCTGGGATACAGGGATAAGGATTCTTGCCGATTACATTGAGAAAAACAGATTTTTCGCAAACAAAGTTCTGGGTTACAATGAAAGAATTTCAGGAAGTTTTGCTGGCTATAATTTTTTTACAACTTATTCTCAGGTTTCAAGAACACCTCAAGGGAAAATAGAGGTTGTTTCATTTAAAACCAGCAAACGTCTTCAGAGAGAAGATGTTATCAAAAGCGACTTAAAAAGCGTCATAAACTGGTATCTTGCAAAGAGAAGATGGGGTAAAAAGTTCGGGGGATATTTTGTCTACAATCTTTACAACGGGGTTAAGTTGAAGGTTGAGCCAACGGAAAAAGATGTTTCTGACTGCAGAAAAATTGTAAAGGATGTTGTAAAAAAAATAAAACTGGGAGAATTTGAACCCGAGCAGGGGCCTCTCTGTTCGTGGTGTGAATACACAGATATCTGTCCTGCAAGAAGAAGTCTTGCTGACCCGAGAATATACAAAAGGGTCCTTGAAAGCGGGAGGCTTCCAATTTCTTATTCAAAAATTTCTTTATACAAGAACTGCCCAAGAAATTTTAAAAGAGTTTACATTGACAAAATCACAACCCGGCCAAGATACTTTTTCTCAATTGGTCTTACAATTCACAAGACAATGGAAGATTTCTACACTTATGAGGGGTGGGGTTCGCCTTCTCTAAAATGGCTTTTGAAAAGATATCGTGAAAACTGGGTTTCTCAGGGATATGAGACACCCCAGCAGGAAGAAAAGTATTTTAATGATGGGCTTGAGTGGCTTCAGAACTATTATCACAAATATGGAAATCCAAAACTCTGGCGAAGGGCATGGAAGGTTGAGCCGTATTTTGAAGTAGAACTTTCAGGACCAAAGATTGGCGCAGGGCACATTGTTGTTGGATTTATTGACCGAATTGAAGAAAATCCTGACGGAACTTTTACAATTTACGACTATAAAACAGACCCCATTATGAGAACACAGGAAGAGGTTGATAAAGACCTTCAACTTACAATGTATTACTGGGTTTGCGAAAAATTCTGGAATATAAAAATCAGAGACCTTGGACTTATATTTTTCAAGTTTAATGAAATCATAAGAACAACAAGAAATGAGAATGATATTGCCGAGATGCTTGATTTCCTTGATCGAGCAGGTGCAGAGGTAATCGAAAAAACACAGGCAATTCAGGGGCTGGAAAAGTCAGAGGCAGATAAACTTTTTCCACCCAAAATCAATAAATACTGCGGTGGGTGTGATTTTCTTGATGAGTGTCCATTGAAGGAGGAAATTTTAAAGATGGATCCGTCAAAGGTTATGAATCTCTCGGAAGATTTAAAAGTAAATGAGGCAGAACTTGGACCTGACGAAGAAATTGTGCTTTTTGAAGAATGAAAAATAAAAAAGTGATATAGAAATATGGAGACAAGAAGATAAAGTGACAAGGAAAATGAAAAATTAGTGGTAAGGATTAAGAATTAAGGATTAAGTGATGGAAAAGATGACCCAGCACCAACTTGGACAGATTAAAAAGGATATTCAACCAAGTTGGTGCTGGGCTATCCACTATCCTCTATCCACTTTCCTCTGTCCTCTATCCTCTTTCCACTTTCCACTATTCGCTATTCGCTAAAGAAGGGGGGGATTATGAAAAAAAATTTGAGAAGGCAGATGATTGTGAAGAAGGAATTGCAATTAAAACTTGCCGCAATTCAGGCGTTTTCAATGATACTTGTTGCTCTTACCTGTCTTATCACATACAGGATGCTTATAAATTATCTGGAAATAAATCTTCCACCTTCGGTTGAACTTGTAGATTTTATCTCTAACATTTCAAGAACCCTTGCAATGCAATTGATAGTTCTGCTTGTGATAGGAATTCTCATAAGCATTCTGGTTTCCCACAGAATTGTTGGGCCTGTCTATCGTCTGGAAAAGGATATAGAAGCGGTTATTTCAGACATAGATAAAAATGTTTCATTGAGGGTTAAGGTTAGAAAAGGGGATGAAATTCTTTCGCTTGTTGATGCAGTAAATAAACTTCTTGATAAACTTGAAAAAATTTATACACAAAAGCAACTTCTAATTCACACGCTTGAAAATCGTATAAAAGCAATTAAAGAGATTGTCGGGGAAAATCCTGAAATTTTAAAACATCTCGTAGATATTGAGAAAGCAATTATTGAAAACAATTGAGGAAAAAAAGATTTATTCTTTTTGTCCTTATTATTTTTATAACAGGTTTTCTATGGAAAAACAGAAATTTCTTTCTTAAAAGATTTAAGAAAAAATCCCACCCCCTTCGGATTGAAAAAGTGGAAAAAATTTCCTCTTATATTTCAGGAGAGGTAAAAAGACCAGGGATTTATTATTTAAAAAAGGGAAGCACCTTACAGGATTTGATTTACAAAGCAGGGGGCATTACAAAGGATGCGGATACTGAAAAAATTTCGCTAAATAGAATTTTGAAAGATAGGGATGTTGTCAAAATTCCAGAAAAATCTTTTTTGAAGAAAATAGGTATAGGCAAAGCACCTGAAAAAACTTATATGATTGAGCCAATAAAAATTGTTGAAGAATAGAGCACAAATTCCCCCTGTTTATATAACGACGCTCCTTTTTATTGGTGGAATTTTATCAGGATTTTACAGATTTTTGCCAGCCATTCCATTGGCACTTTTTCTTTCAGTTTTCCAATCACGAAAATGGTTCTGGGCTTATTTTCTTTTTTTTATATGGGGATTTTTTTATGTCGGTTTGAGAAAGCCTGATTTTTCAGGATATTTAAAAGAGAAAAAAGTATTAATTTATGGAACAGTTGAAAAAGTTTTAAGCGAAAAAAGTTTTTTGCTTAAGAAAGGAAATATCAAATTCAGGGTCTTCTGGAAGGGGAAACTTTCAAGGGGCGAAAAAGTAGAGGTAAGAGGCACTTTTACACCTCCATCTGCGCGTAAAAATTTTTCCTCTGTTGACTGGCTTAAAATAAATCAAAAGCGAAGGATAGCAGGAAGAATTTTTGCTAAATCAGTAAAAACAAAAGAAAAAGCAAATGTTTTCTGGCAGATGGTTTCTTCCATAAAAAACAAAATCAACAAAAAGTTTGCCCAAATGCTTGAGCCAAAAACAGAGGAGTATGTAAAAAGCATAATCTGGGGTGAGAAGAAAAATCTATCAGAACAAATCCTTGAAAATTTCAAGAAAACAGGTCTTATGCACCTTCTGGCAGTAAGCGGTCTTCATGTCGGTCTTTTTACAGGAATTGTTGCGGTTTTTCTTTCCTTTTTTATGAGAAGAACAACAGCAATTTTTGCAAGCATCCCCTTTGCATTTTTTTATTCCATCCTTTGCGGGATGAGCCCTTCAAGTCTAAGGGCTGCAATAATGTTTTCAGTTGTTGCGGTTTCTTTTTTTCTTGGCAGAAAAAAGTCAATTGGTGGTGGATTGTTTTTTTCAGCGTTTTTAATGCTTCTGTGGGAGCCGTATCTGATTTTTAGTTTGAGTTTTCTTCTTTCTTATTTTGCCACCTTTTCAATTGTATTTTTTTCAAAAATTCCCTATAAATTTTTAAAAAAGTTTCTCCCTGATTATATAGCAGGGATTATGGCAATTAGTTTTTCCTGTCAAATTTTCATAATTCCTCTTTTAAACGAAAATTTTCTTGAATTTTCTTCTTTACCTCTGATTACAAATCTGTTTGCCTTACCTCTTGCAGGTGGAATTGTTTTTTCTGTTTTTCTCAATTTTCTTTTTCTTCTTCCGGGAATTTCTTTTTTAAAAGCAATTGCAATAATTTTCTCATACAGTCTGGATTTTTTTGTTTATCTTCTGGATTTGGTTGTAAATTTTGCCGGGAAAAATGCATTTGTTCTTTCTCTTGGACATTTGCCACTCTATGTTTACATTGGCTGGTATGTTTTTTTGATTTCACTTATTACGAAAAAATTAAAATACATATTTGCAGGAGGTATTTTTTTTGTTTTTGCGGTTTTTATTTTTCTTTATGAAAAAAGCATTCCAGAAGTTCATTTTCCCAAGTTTTCAAAGGCAAACTGTGCGGTTTTGAAGGTTGATGGAAAAATTTTTCAGGTAAATGTGCCAAGCAATGCGTCAGGAAAATTGCCAGATGAGTATTTGAGATTTTTAAAATTCTATGGCATCAGAAAAATTGACGCCTGTTTTCTAATATCGCCTAAATTTTATGATATCTGTGCTTTTGACAAATTTTACAAATTGGGAATTTGTAGAGATTTTTTTATGAGAAAGAATATGGAATACACA
>JAGHAG010000077.1 GCA_021161625.1 Elusimicrobiota bacterium | reverse complement strand
TAATGAGGGAGAAAAATATTTCAAATTTCAAATTGTAAATTTTAAATTTTAAATTTTTCATTTTCCTTATCATCTTATCTCCATATCACTTTGTTTCCCTGTCACTTTATTTTCTTGTCACCTTGTCACTTTATCACTTTTTTCTTTCAACATATTTCTTTATGCCTTTTAGAATATTGTCAGGATCAAGGTGTGCCTCTTCTATAATTTCATCAAGAGTTCCCCCTGTTCGCCAGCGGTTGTCCCAGTCGCTTGATAGAGTATATTTCTCGCTCAAAGGTCCTGAAATCCAGCAGTTTGTTGCAATTCGGGATTCGTTTGTTATAACCATGGAATCCAGATACTCATTTAGAGGCAAAACTCTGTTTTTGTATTCTTCATCCTGAAGGTCAAAAAGTTCTCTGCTGGTGGCAATTATGATTTTTAGATTGTATTTCCTGTCAATTTCAGGAAGAACTTTCAAAAGGTTGTTAACTGACATCGTTCCCCTTGCAATGATGATGCCATCTTTTTTATCGTCTTTAAAATCCCTTATAACATAAGCGCCTTTCTCTGCCTCTGTGTAAGAGGGGATATTCAGGGCTTTTCTGTCAGGAACCTCGATTGCCGGTCTTGTAAGGTGCAGACAGATGAGTTTGAAATTCCTGCTGAATGCTGCACTCAGTAAAACAGGAACCTCATTTGCTTCCCATGGATGAAGGTTGCAAATGTGTCCTTTTGGGAAAAGATGGCTTATTGCAGGTGAGAAAATTCCAAAGTGTGTTCTTGAATCATCTGCAGTTTCAGGACCACTGTGCCCTGCAATCCACAGAATCTTGCCGAGTTTTACATCGCAATCCTGTGCCATCTGTGAAAAAAGTCGGTAGGGTCCATATTTCAGATAAATAAAAGAACCATAGGTGCTTGTTGCCATGTAAAACCCATTGAAATCTTTATAGGGATTTTCTGCAAAATTCACAGCACAGACACCTGCTGAAATACCTGCGTTTGCCATTTCTGTTATTCCAAGAGGAAGAAGTACACCTTCAGTATTGTTATTTCTGTTATACCAGCCAAAACCTTTTATGTCCTTCCAGTCATAGGCAAAACCTGAAATATTTGTTGAATCTGAAAGGTCTGCTGATGCTGCAAAAAACAAAGGTCTTCCGTATTTTTCTTTTGCCTTTGCATTTATATATGAGCCCCATACTTTTAAGGCATTCCTGTTTGCTGCTTTTGTTGAGGGTTTGAAAAATATATCTTCTGGATAATTTCGCCAGTCAAAAAGGTCTCTATCCTCTTCAGGAATTTGAGCAAAAGATGGTTTTTGCCTTTGTGATACTTTTTGTGCAAGTGAAATTAAATGTTCTGTGATGAAGTCAACAACTTCTTCATTTTTTTCTAAAACGCTCGCAGCAATTCTTATATTTTCAAGAAATTCCTTTTTCTTTTCTTCTTCTGTTTGAGGGGGTTTGCCTACCTCGCCGACGAATTTCACGCCGTATTTGTCCATAAACTCCTGCTTTGTTTTCCAGAAAAGTTCTGAATGACATTTGTGGGGAGAGCCATGGGATTTGTAATCATACAAAAGATATCCCCTTCCCTTTCTTTCTTTGAACCATCCGATGTTTGGCATGTTTGGGGTTGTTTTTGCAAGTTCTCCAAAGACATTAAGAATTTTGTCCCAGTTTTCTCCTTCCTCTGTGCCGCAAACCCTCCATCCATGAGATGAAAACCACTCCTCAGGACCACCAAAAACAGTTTCTGAAAGAGGTGGCGGGTCAATACCATAGTCGTTCCAGTCAATCAACCAGAAAAGATTATCCAGACCTAAACTGTATGCAGCATTCATGCTCTCGTGAGTTACTCCTGTTGTAAGGGCTTTGTCTCCTTCAATGACCCAGACCCGAACATTTGAAAGCCCTGCTCTTTTTAAGACAAATGCTTCTCCAACTGAAACAGGCAGTCCGTGTCCTGAAGGTCCTGTATTAAACTTGATAAAAAGAGTTTTTCCTGCAAATTCAGCATGCCCTGGGAGAGCGCCTCTTCTTCTGAAACCAATCAAGTCCTCAAGAAGAACAATCTTGTCTTCAGGAATTTTGTATATTTCCTTGCCTGTTTTTTTGTATTTAATTCTAAATGCATGGGAAATAACCGCAAGATATGCGTAAACCAGTGGTATTGTATGACCTGCTGAAAGGATAAATCTGTCTCCACGAGGGTCAACAGGATTTTTTATATCAAAAACAAACTCGCCTGAAAATGTAAGACCCAGAAGAATTGGAACTTTTGCACGGGAACCACCAGGATGACCGCTCTGTCGGTAATTCAGCATTAAATCAATCAACTGGTCCATTATATCTGACATCACACCAATGCATTCATTTTTATTCATTCTCACCTCCTTGAGTGTTTTTGTCTTTCAAAAGTGTTTCAACCCTTGTTAAGAGTTGCCTTGAATTAAATGGCTTTACAATATACCAGTCAGCACCATTCTGCACGGCTTTTTCAAAATCTTCTCCCATGCCGAGCGCCGTAAGCATTATGACAGGGATGGATTTTGTTTCCTCTTCAGATTTTAACTTTCTTAAAACTTCATATCCGTTTGGCCCGGGCATCATAACATCAAGAATTATGAGGTCAGGTGAAAAATTTTCAAGAACCTGAAAAAGTTCAATCCCTGATGCTGCCTCTTTTACAGAATAGCCCTTTTTTTCAAGGATAATTCTGACAACCATCCTTATCTTCTCGTCATCATCAACAACAATAATTCTCGCACTCATAATTTTTCTACCGCCTTCTTTATTTTTTCAAGGGCTTTGCGGATGTTTGGGATGCTGTTTGCATAGGAAAATCTTATGTATCCCTCGCCGTATTTACCAAAAGAAGTTCCTGAAAGGGCGGCAACACCTGCCTCTTCAAGCAGAAATTTTTCAAATTCTGAACTTTTCATACCAAAATCCTTTACATTCGGAAAAACATAAAAAGAAGCGCTGGGTTTTAAGCATTTAAATCCTTTTATGGAATTCAATCCATCAACAATTATGTCTCTTCTCTTTTTAAATTCTTCTATCATTTTTTCACTTTCATCCTGTGGACCTTCAAGGGCTTCTATCCCTGCTACCTGAATCAGTGAGGATGTGCAGGAATTTGAATTTGTTTGAAGTCGTGTTATCTGAGAGGCAAGTTCTTTATTCATAACACCCCATCCAATTCTCCACCCTGTCATTGCATAAGTTTTTGAAAAACCATTTAAAATAATTGTTCTTTCTTTCATATCAGGGAAAGTTGAAATTGAAACATGCTCTCCTTCATAGACCATCCTTTCGTAAACTTCGTCTGAAAGAACCATGCAATCGTGCTCTTTTATGATTTGAGCCATTTTTTCAAGGTCTTCCCTTGGAATAACTCCACCTGTTGGATTTGAAGGGGTGTTGATTATAACGAGTTTTGTTTTTGGTGAAAATAGCGACTTGAACTCATCAATATCTATGCTGAAGTTGTTTTCTTCTCTTATGGGTATGGGCTTTGGAATACCTCCAACAAAATTAATCATTGACTCATAAATTGGAAAACCTGGATTTGGATAAATGACCTCATCCCCTTCATTTACAAGAGCAAGAATTGAAAAAAACATGATTGGTTTTGCACCGGGAGTTACCACAACTTCGTCAGGGTCAATCTCCATTCCAAGTCGCTTTTGTGTGTATCGGGCAATTGCTTCCCTCAACTGAGGAAGTCCTGCCGAAGGTCCATAGTGCGTGTAGCCCTCGTCAATTGCTTTTTTTGCTCTTTCGCAGATGTTTTTTGGAGTGTTGAAATCCGGTTCACCAATTTCAAGGTGGATGATTTCCTTCCCCTGCGCCTCAAGGGCTTTTGCTTTTGCAAGAACTTCAAATGCAGTTTCTGTTCCAAGTCGTGACATTCTTTCTGCTAACTTCATTGTTCCTCCTTCTTTTAGCGAATAGCGAATAGCAAATAGTTCGCTTAATCGCTCCTGCTTTCATTTTTAATTTTCTGGATTCCTGCTCCCCGCTTTCGCGAGGACAAGTTCCGCAGGAATGACATACTATCTATCCTCTTTCCTCTTTCCAC
>JAGHAG010000031.1 GCA_021161625.1 Elusimicrobiota bacterium | reverse complement strand
CTCTTCCACCGTTCTACCTTTTCTTTTAGTTGATAAGTTAAAAAGTTGACAAGTTGATAAGGCAAAATCCCCCCTCTATTTCTCCCCCCTCTTAGGGGGAGATTAAGTAGGGGGTTCTCCCCTTTTTCACTTTTCTACTTTTCTACTTTTTTATAATTCTAGATTCCTGCTTCCGCAGGAATGACATTTTGTCTATCCTCTTTCCTTTATCCACTTTCCTCTTTTTGGCAGACCAAGGGTCTGCGGCTACATTATTGGCGAATAGTAATTCGACCGCTACATTCCCCACTTGCGTGCAGGTGGGGGATTAGCAAATCCACTTTTTCTGTGCAAGTTTGGAACCCTTTTCAATATCCCTGCATACTGCTTTTACAAGTTGTGCCCTGTTTTTAAACTTTCTTATTGGTCTTAGAAACTTGAGAAAAAAAACTTCAAATAACTTTTGTTTTTCCACATTAACACTTCTTTTTAAAATATGAAATTCAAAAACATCTTTTATTCTGAATACAGGTGCTGGCCCTGAATTTATAAGGCAGTAAAAGTTCCTGCCCTTCACCTTTGTAAATCCAAAAAAAACACCAAGAGGTTTCAATCTGTTTTCTGGTATTTTGAGATTTACCGTCGGAAACCCAAGTTTCTGAGAAATACCAGCCCCTTTTATTTTTGTTCCCTTAATAGAATACGGTCTTCCTAAAAATGCGTTTGCTTTGCAAATTCTGGAATCCAGCAAAAGTTTCTTTATACAGGATGATGAGATTTTTTCCCCTTTAACTTTTTTAAGTTTTACAATCTCAATCTGAATTTTATTTTCCCTGCACCATTTTTTCAACAGCGTCGGGGTTCCCTGTCTTTTGTGTCCGAAAACAAAATCCTCTCCAATGACAAGACGATTTATCTTAAATTTGCGAAGGAGAAATTTGTGAAAAAAATTATAGGCAGAGAGTTTCCAGATTTTTTCTGCTTCTAGAACAACCACCTTAAAACCAAGTGATTTTAAAATCTCTTTTCTTTCAGCAATATCTGTAAGCAGATTTTTCTGTGTCTTTTGATGAAAGACAAAGACAATTTTCCTGCCTTTTTTTGCTTTTAATTTCTTTAAAATTTCAAGATGTCCTCTGTGTATACCGTCATAAACCCCGATTGTGGCAGATATCATTTTTTGCCCAGAAATTTCAGTAAATCTTCTTTTATTTTTTTAAAAATCTGTTTAAAATTGCCTTCAAGAGTTACACCACAGGCAAGACGATGTCCCCCACCGCCAAGTTTTTTTACAAAGGGAAGAAGGTCTTTTTTTCTGGATCTAAAGTTTATGTGAATTCTATTCGGGGAAATCTCTCTGAAATAACAGGCAACATTCACCCCCTTTATATCTCTTGCAAAATTTATAAAATCCTTTGAATCCTCATATTTAGAACCTGTTTTTTCAAACATCTCCATATCCGTATACATAAAAGCAATGTTGGAAGTCACTTCAATTGTTCTCAAAGTTTCGGATAAAAGTTTTATTTTTTCAGGTTTATTTGAACCATAAACCCTTTCATAAATTTTTGACAAATCTGCACCGCATTCTATAAGTTTTGATGAAATACGAAGTGATTCTCCTGTTGTATTTTTCTGAGCAAACATTCCTGTGTCTGTATAAATTCCTGTAAGAATAGCGTTTGCCTCATTTTTCTGTAAAGGCAAATTTGAAATTTCAAAAAATTTATATATGATTTCACATACGGATGATACCCCTTCATCAACAAGGTTTAAATCAGCCCAGATTTTGTTGTCAGGATGATGGTCAATGTTTACAGTAAGAACTCCATTAAAATTTTTCAAATTATAACCACTTCTTTCAGGTAAAAAGCACTCCATAAATATAATTGCGTCTTTTTCAAAAATGGGTGGCTCTTCCTTTTTTATACCTGTTCCAAGAAAGGAAAGGTTTTCAGGAATTTCATCTTTCTGGTGAATGGAAACCCTCAAACCCATGCGCCTGAGAAAAGAGGCAAAAGCCTGCATGGCACCAAGAGAATCTCCATCAGGATTTGAGTGCCCTGTGATTGCAATGTTTTTTCTCTTCAGAAGTTGGGAAATAATTTCTTTTATGCTCTCATCCATCATTCCCTCACTTCAATAAGAGAAAGCCATGTTGCAAAATAAATTCCAAGAAGGCCAATACAACCAAGAATAACAAAAGCCCATTTTGCAGGAAAAATTGTTATAAGCCATGCACAGAATCCAAGAACAAAGCAGGTTATTGAAACTCTCAGAAGAATATTTTTCTTTGTAAATCCAAAATGTTGAAGTCTTAATGCAAAATGGTCTTTTGAACCAAGAAAGGGAGAAGTCCCTTTTCTTATTCTGTGAAACATAACAAAAACAAGGTCAAAAAAAGGAACCGCAAGGATGAGAACGGGGGAGAAAAGACCTATCAGATGCTTCTGAGAGTATTGAGCACCAAGAGAAATTGAAGCCAGAATAAAGCCCGAAGTTAAACTCCCTGCATCACCCATAAAAATTTTTGCAGGTGGAAAATTAAATATAAAAAAGGCAAAAGTTGCACCTAAAAGGGCAAGGGATGCAAAATTTACATAAATGTTTTCCTGAGGCAAACCAATCAGAAAAAAGAAAAAACTTGAAAGAATTATAACTGTTGAAGAAAGCCCATCCATAACATCAATTATGTTTATGCCATTTATTATTGCAAGAATCCACAAAACTGAAAAAAAGTAATTTATAATCTGACTGTCAAAAATTTTTATTGCAATTCCATATTGAAAAAGCACAGAAGCGCAAACAAGTTGAACAATAAACTTTATTTTATAATCAAGGGGTTTTATGTCATCAATCAAACCAAGAATAAAAATTATAAAAGAACCCATAAAAATACCCCTCAAACTTCTGAGAGTTCCTGTTGGAAAATGTGTTAAAAATCTTATACAGATGAGGGATATCCAGAATCCCACTGCAATTGCAAAACCTCCAAGATAAGGTGTTGAAAAAAGATGTGTTTTAATGCTTGATGTGGGGTGGTCAAGAATTCCAAATTTCTTTGCAAACTTTATACAAAAAGGAAGCAAAAAAAAGGATACAAGAAATGAAATCAGGACTGTTAAGATGTAAAACATAAATTCTCCATTTTTCAAAATTTAAAAATTATTATATTATGAAAAATTAAAAAAAGCAAATATGATTTTTGGAATTTTTTGATTTTCAAATTAAAATTATAGTAGATGAGATTTATTAGGTTTTTACTTGTTTTCGGGATATTTCTCAATG
>JAGHAG010000157.1 GCA_021161625.1 Elusimicrobiota bacterium | reverse complement strand
TAAAAAACCCTTTTATCTCACCGTATTTTAATAAAAATCCAACATCCATTTTCTCTCTTTCAGGATGAAAAATAAAAAACTCAAAATGGTCTTCCCAATGAGAAAATGCAGACAATTCTTTTATTTTTTCCTGGTGGATGTATTTGAAAATACTTTCGTATTTCGGAGAAGTGTCCTTTAATGCAGAAGCGTTTTTTGAAAAAATCATTTTGACCTCAAACTTCTTTAAAAAATCATTCAGATAATCTGTGTCCGGAAGTTCTGTAATAATTAAAAAATCAAAAACGATTTTTTTTCCAAAAAATGAACGAAAAACACCAAGAAACCCAACTTCGCCTTTCTGGTGGGAAGCAAACTTGTAAAAACTATCCTGTGTTGAAAAATTTATCAGATAAGTTTTATCAAGGCAATTTATAAAAACAACTTCATCTACAAAAAAAATTTTTAAATCTTCATCATAAAGAAAGTTTCTCTGATTGGTAATTCGGCTCTTCCATACAAATGGTGAAACCGTATAAATGTTATAATCTTTGACGATTGCTGAATAAACATTTTCTGGAACAATCCTTTTGAACTCTTCGGGGTTTACAAATTCGCTTTTGAGTTCCCTGTGGAGTATCACACTTCTTGAAAGTTCATCTCCTATGCCTGGCAGGGCCTTTAATTTCTCGCGCGAAACAGTATTTAAGTTAATCCCCTCTTTATACATTATTTATATTTTTTCAAAAGTCCTGTTTTTTCATTAAATTCCTCAATCAATTTATCCCATTCTTTATAAGAATTAAATCTTTTCTCCCAGTAATCCTCATCATACCACTGGGCATTTAATTCTTCAACGGATTTTCCCTGCTGTTCAACCCAGGTAAAGTATTTGAGATTGTGCATTCTTTTTTTATCCCAGTAGGAAAGTTCAAGCATATGATCTGTTTCTATTGCCTGCAAGCATGTTTCAAAATCTTTTGCTGCATCAACCTCTGAATACTCTCCATGCTCCTCATGCAACTCCTTTAATCTTGATTGATAAAGTTCCATTGAATCAGTTGCAACCGTAAAAATGATGTCGTTTTCATTCATTTCATAATACTTTGCCATTTTTATTGAACCAATCAAATTCGCTACTGATGAAATTCCAAAAAGGTCAAGATTATCTACAATTTCAGCAGGAACTTTCATTCTTTTAAGGTATTTCCGACCAGCAGGTTCATTGAAAAGACGTATTAATCTCATACATTTTTCATCATCAATATCAGCAACCATATCCATGTTTTTTAAATTGTGTATCCATGGAACATGTTTATCCCCAATTCCTTCTATTCTGTGCCCACCAAAACCATTATATAACAATGTTGGGCACTGCCATGCCTCACCGGCACAAACCTTTACCTGTGGATGAAGCTTCCTGATATAGTCCGCACAACCAAGTGTTCCTGCAGAACCCTGTGTTAAGAATATTGCAGAAAATCTCTGTCTCCCTTTCTTTTCATTTTGATAGACCTCTTCCATGGCTCTTCCAGTTACCGCATAATGCCAGATTGCATTTCCTATTTCATCAAACTGATTCAGCACAACAATTTCATCAGGCCTTGCATTTTTTAACTCTTTTGTTTTATCATAAACCTCTTTTACATTCGATTCAACTCCTGGAGTTGGGTATATTTCAGAACCAACTTTTTTAAGCCATTCAAATCTTTCTTTTGACATACCTTCTGGTAAAACAGCAATTGAAGGACAGGCAAGAAGATAAGCATCATATGCTCCACCACGACAATAATTACCTGTTGAAGGCCAGAGAGCTTTCTGCGTTGTTGGATCAAATTCGCCTCTGACAAGTTTTTCAACAAGGGGACCAAATGTTGCTCCAACCTTGTGAGAACCGGTTGGAAACCACTTCCCAATAAGAACTAAAATTCTTGCCTTAACCCCACTCAGTTCCTTAGGAATTTCCATGAAATTTACTCCATTAAAGCCACCGCCGAATTTAACAGGTTCGTTTTTCCATGTAATTCTGAAAAGATTTCGAGAATGCAAATCCCACAGACCTATATTCTTTAACTCATCTTTTATTCCCTGTGGAATTTTGTCAGGGTTGTACATCTGTTCATAAGTCGGGATAATTATATCCCTTTCTCTACACCTTTTAATTGTGTTTTCAAGAATCTTCTTTTGAGTTTTTGTCATAATTACCTCCTGTTCTTAAATCAACTTTTAGAGAGAATTATACAAAAAGTTCCAGCAAAAAACAAATATAACTAATTGAAATATCTTTACAATTACCTTGGCAAGGCTTTAAAGAAATTTCCTTTTTTAAAAATTCTATTCTCTTTTAAAAGTAGTTTTATATATTTTTGTGTCTGTCTTCTGCTAAGATGGAAGGCATTTTCAATGTCCTTAATTGTAACAGGCCTTCTTAAAACAAGAGAGTAAATCTGATGAGGGACATTTATTTTCTGTTTCTTTTTTGCCTTTTTTGAAGATGCTGGGATGGGATGAGCCCTTTTTAAAAATTTCCTTACCTTTTCAATTTCTTCATCTGTTGCTTTTTTAACCCAGCTTTCAGCAGGGGGTCTTACAAGGGTATTAAGCTGAATTTTGTCAGGATTTATTTTGGTAACTTCCTTTTTCAATGCGTTTAACTGTCGGGGGCTTGTGTTTATGCCCGGGATAACAAAAATTTCAAGAAAAACCCTGCCCCTAAATTCCTTCTTAAAATCTGCAATCCCTTTTATTATTCGCTTTAAATTCAGACCTTTGTGGGGTCTGTTGATTTTTTTGAATGCTTTTTCTGTTGCAGCATCAAGAGATGGAATTACAACATCCGCATTTAAAAGGGATGCCCTTACTGATTTTCTGTAAAGAAGAGTTCCATTTGTAAGAATAGCAACTTTGTAATTGGGAAAATTCTCCTTGATAAAATTTATCATCTTTCCCAAATCCTTGTGAAGGGTTGGCTCCCCTGAACCTGAAAATGTCACAAAATCTATCTCGGGATTTTTTGAAAGATAGGACTTTATTTCTTTTAAAATCTGTTTTGTTGGAAGCCACTCCTTTCGCTTCAGGGTAAGTTTTGTTGTCCTTCCACACTCACAATAAATACAATTTAATGTGCAAGTTTTGAAAGGAATTATATCTATTCCAAGAGAAAGTCCTAAGCGCCGAGATGGAACAGGTCCAAAAATATATCTGTATTTCATGGTTTTACCTCCTTTAAAATTTCAAATATCGCTTGAGCCCTGTTTAATGTATAAAAATGAAAAAGTTTAAAACCATTTTTTATCAGGTCTTCTATCTGAAAAATCGCATATTCAACGCCTGCCTTAAATTCATCAGGGCTGTTTTCCGGGATGTCTTTAAATTTTTTTTCAAGTTCAGGTGGAATTTCCGCCTTGCAGAAGAAAGCAAATTCCTTAATTTTTCTAAAATTTGTCACAGGCATTATGCCTGCAATTACAGGAATTTTTACACCTGCTTTCCCCATCCTTTCCATAAACCTGTAAAAATGGCTGTTTTTAAAAAACATCTGTGTTATCGCAAAATCTGCTCCTGCTTCAATTTTTGCTTTTGTATATTCAATGTCTTTTTCAATACTTGGTGACTCAGGATGCCCCTCAGGATAAACCGCAACTCCTATACAAAAATCCTCTTTTGATTTGACAAATTCAACTAAATCCTTTGCAAATCTGAACTCTCCTCTTTTTATGTCAAAATTTTCATCATTTTTTGGGGGGTCTCCTCTTAGTGCGAGGATATTTTTAATATCAATTTTTTTGTATTCTTCTATGAGATTTAAAATTTCCTGTTTTTTTGAACCAATACATGTTAAATGTGCAAGGACTTCTGTTTTATTTAAACTCTTTAAAATTTTTACAGTTTCAAAAGCATCTTTTCTGTTGCCCCCGCCTGCTCCATAGGTTACAGAAACAAAAGAAGGAGAAAATACGCTTAAATTTTCAAAAGTTTCTAAAAGTTTTTTTCTCCCTTTATCTGTTTTCGGTGGGAAAAATTCAAACGAAATGCTCCTTTTTTTTCCAAGAGTATCCTTTATTTTCATTTCAAAGCCTTTTTTTCAATTCCTCAAAAATTTGAACAAAAATGTCTTTTAAATTGTACCTATATTTCCACTGGGGATAATGTTTTTTGAACTTTTCAACACTGCTTATCCACCAGATGTGGTCTCCAATTCTATTCTTATCTACATATTTCCATTTTAATTTCTTCCCTGTAATTTCCTCGCAGAGTTTTATTGCCTCTAACATGGAACAATTTGAAAATCTTCCACCGCCTGCGTTGTAAACCTCTCCTTCTTTCGGGGATTTATAAAAATGCCAGAACATATTCACAAGGTCAAAAGAATGGATGTTGTCGCGAACCTGCTTTGCCTTATATCCAAAAACTGTATATTCTTTGCCTGTTATTGCACACTTCATAAGATATGCAAGAAATCCGTGAAGCATTGCTCCTGAATGCCTGGGACCAGTAAGACAACCCCCTCTAAAACACGCTGTCTTCATTCCAAAATATCTGCCGTATTCCTGAACAAGAACATCAGCAGCAACTTTTGAAGCCCCAAACACACTGTGCAAACAGTTATCTATACTCATTGTTTCATCTATCCCTTTGTAAAACCTGTGATTTTCTTCTATTTCCCATCTGGTTTCAAGTTCAACAAGAGGAAGACGATTGGGATTATCTCCGTAAACTTTATTTGTTGAGGTAAAGATAAACACCGCTTCTGGTGAAAATTGTCTTGTAAATTCAAGAAGGTTAAGCGTCCCATTTGCATTTACAGTAAAATCTGTAAACGGTTCCTTTGCGGCCCAATCATGTGAGGGTTGGGCTGCGGTGTGGATTATTATTTTTATATCTGTGTTATATTTTTGAAAAACTTTTTTTAATTTCTCAACATCTCTTATGTCTATTGAAAAATGCTCATATTCCGAAATTTCGCTTTTGATTTTCTCAAAACACCATCTGGTTGATGCATCCTCGCCGAAAAAATATTTTCTCATATCATTGTCAATCCCTACAACCTTAAATCCCTTTTTTGAAAAAAAATAAACTGCCTCAGAGCCTATAAGCCCACCTGAACCTGTAACTAAAGCAACATCCATTTAACCTCCAAAAATTTGTTTTAAATCATTCTTATGCTTCTCAACCCAGATGGCTGTATCTGTAAGAGTTTGTTCTAAACTCCGTTTCGGTTCCCACAAGAAGGTCTTTTTAACTTTTGTGTAATCTGTAACATAATAGGGAACATCTCCTTTTCTTGTCTTTTTTACTGACTTTATTTTTACTTTTGTCTTAAAAAAATCCCTGCAAAAGTTCGTAAGTTCTTTAAGAGAAATACTTAAATTCTCGCCACCTCCTACATTAAAAATTTCACCTTTAAAAGAAGAAAGATTCTTTATCTGTAATTCTATTAAATCCACAAAATCTGCAATATGTAAAACATCCCTTACCTGTTTCCCTTTACCGCCATATCCAATATAGGAAAGTTGCTGTTTAAAAACATGCTTCAACATCCAGTAAACAACAAACCCCTGATCTACCCTGCCCATCTGCCATGGGCCTGTTAAAACTGCGCACCTGTTTATAATACCCTTTATACCATACATATCAATGTATTCTTGAAGAATTAATTCTGTTGCAAGTTTTGTCGTTCCATAAAGGGTTCTTGTGCCTCCTAAAGGGAACTCTTCTGAAATTCCTTTTTTAGAAAAGCCGGATATTTTGTTTTTAGAAGATGGAATAAACCTCTGCAGGGTCTCTTTTAAAATCAAACTATTAAGCACCTCTTTTGAATAGACCCTGCTTGTTGAGATAAAAATAATACCTGCGCTTCTTTTTCTTGCTTCTTCAAAACAGTTAATGGAGCCTGTTAGATTTGTTGAAATCACATACTGGGGATTGTAAAAACTTGCCAAAACAGATGGTTCAGCAGAACATTCAACCATAACATCAAAATCATGGATGTCTTTTAAATCTTCAGGATTTCTTATATCTCCATGAATAAAATTAATACCATACTTTTTTAATCGAGAAATATTTAATTCTGAACCTCTCCTTTTTAGATTATCAAAAGCAGTTATTTTAAACCGAGAATTTTTCTTAACAAGTTCTATGCCCAAATTTGAACCGACAAATCCTGCACCACCTGTTATAAGAATTTTCATTTCCTCTCCTTTTTGCAATTATAAAAAAAATTTATAAAATAAACAAAAAAAGGGGGAATTTATGGTAGATAAAAATGTGTGGGAAGTTTTACCAGGAGAAATCAGAAAACCAGGTATTCAGCACCTTGTTATTACTGCACTTTTTATAGGTGTGGGTGCTGTTGTTGGGATGACAGGAGCATCGGCTTCTGTTGGATTTGGGGTTACTTTTTTCTGGCCTGCAATTGCCATTCAAATTGTTGGTGGCATCTGGTATGGAATATGGGGCGGTGCAATTGCTGCAGGCATTTTTCCCATAATTTCAAATATGGTTGCAGGAACTCCACCAATTGTAAGCATCCTGTGGATTCCTGCAAATGTTATTCAGGGTATGGCAGCAGGAATCGTTTTTAGAAAACTTAACCTTGACCCGAGATTAAAAAAAGCAAAGGATTATTTTTTCTTTATTCTTGTGGGCGGAATTCTTGCAAACATACCCGGGGCTTTTTATGGGCCTTATATTGGCAAACTCTTTGGCCTTTTTACAGACCAGTCATATCCTGTTGCAGTTGCTGCATGGCTTATAGGAAATGGAACCTGCGCAATTGTTTTTGGAATAATCCTTTTAAAAGCACTCTCCCCCATTGTTATAAAAACAAGGGCTTTTTGTAAGGGACTTATTGCCTGAATGAAAAAAACCCTTCTGGGATATGTCCCTGAAAAATCTATTATCTATAATTTTCATCCTTTTACCCGTCTTTTCTTTATTTTTTCATTAACTTTAATTCCTCTTCTTGTTTTAAACATAAATTGCAATTTAATTTTGATTTTCCTGATTTGTCTTCTTTTTATCTTTTCAAAAATTGACTTAAAGGTTCTTAGATTTTACGCCCCGATTTTTTTA
>JAGHAG010000161.1 GCA_021161625.1 Elusimicrobiota bacterium | reverse complement strand
AAGTGACAAGGTGATAAAGTGATATGGAGATATGGAGACAAGAAGACAAGAAAACAAGATGACAAGTGGAAAAGTAGAAAAGTTGAAAAGTGAAAAAGGGGACAACCCCCTACTTAATCTCCCCCCTAAGAGGGGGGAGAAACAGAGGGGGGATTTTGCCTTATCAACTTGTCAACTTTTTAACTTATCAACTAAAAGAGGAAAGGGTTTTGGACATTTGAATTTTGGTAATTTGAATTTGTTTCGAATTTCGGATTTCGAATTAGTGAACATGCCTTTCAGGTTTAGAGGATAAAATGGATGAATTGAAAACGAAAAGAGATGGTATGAGTGAAATTGTAAAGACGGTGTGCCTGTGGGTTGAAAGTTTTATATTTCTTTTTGGAATTTACATTGTTTTTTTTGGGCACCTTACCCCTGGCGGTGGATTTGCAGGAGGGGTTATAATTGCAGGGGGTTTTATTTTGATAATGCTTTCTTTTGGCAGGGAAAGAGTGGAGACGTTTCTTCCTCACAGAAGGATAACTCTGCTGGAATCAACAGGTGCCATTCTTTTTGTTCTGGGCTCGTTGTTTGGACTGTTCTGGGGTGATAAATTTTTTACAAATTTAATTCAAAAAAAGTTTGGAAGTTTAGAGTTTAAACTTTTAAGTGCAGGACAGATTCCCCTTTACAACATTGCAATTGCAATGAAGGTTATGGCAGGGATTTTTCTTGTGTTCTGGGTTCTTTCAATAACAAGGGTTGTTCTTGAAAAAAATGGCTTAAAAATGGTGAAGAAAAAATGATTTATATTCTCTGTTTTGTGCTTTTTGCAGTTGGACTTTATGGGATATTCTGCAAGAAAAATCTCATAAAAATAATTCTTGGTTTTATGATTGCAGATTATGCTTTGAATTTGTTTTTGATTTTACTTGGATATAAAAAGCAGGGTATTGCACCAATTCTTTCAAAAGGGCAGAATTTAGAAAAATTCGCAAAAACCGCGGTTGACCCTCTTCCTCAGGCATTGGTTCTTACATCAATTGTCATAGGGCTTGCAATAACTGCTCTCTTTATTGCAATTGCTGTGAGGATTTATGAAAGATATGGAACATTTGACATAACAAAAATAAGGAAGTTAAAAGGATAATGTTTAGTATGCCGTTTTTTGTGGTTCTGCCTCTTTTTGGCGCATTTCTTATAACATTTTTGAATTCTGTAGTTTCAAATAAAAAAATAAGATATTTTTTAAACGACTTTTTTGCCGTGCTTTTTACAGGAGTTCTTTTTGCCCTTTCTTTTTTTACAATAGGAAAAAAGGGTGTTTATTATATCGGTGGATGGGTGCCACCTTTTGGAATAAATTTTGTTCTGGATGGTTTAAGTTCTCTCATGCTTGTTGTGATAAATCTTATAAGTTTTTGTGCTACGGTTTTTTCAATTGACTATATGAAGCAGTACACTGCAAAAAGGTATTACTATGCTCTTTTTCTGCTGATGGTTGCAGGAATGAATGGTGTAGTGCTCACAGGAGATTTCTTCAATCTCTTTGTCTTCATTGAAATTGCCTCAATTTCTTCTTATGCTCTTGTTGCTTTTGGAACAGAAGCAGAAGAACTTGAAGCATCTTTCAAATATATGGTTATGGGTTGTCTTGCAACTGTTTTTATTCTTTTTGGCATAGCAATTCTTTATTCTAAGTTTGGTATTTTGAATATGATTTTGATTTCAAAAGAACTGACAGGAGGGGTTGATCCACTGACAAAGTTTGCTTTTTTTCTACTTGTGATAGGTTTTTTTATAAAAGCAGCGGTTGTGCCTTTTCACGCATGGCTACCTGATGCGCACCCTTCTGCTCCTGCTCCTGTTTCTGCAATGCTTTCAGGGGTTCTCATAAAATCTCTTGGTGTTTATGCTTTGGTGCGGATTTCATTTAGTGTTTTTTCATTTGAGGCGAGTCTACCTCTTGCATACCTTGGAATTATTTCTATGATTGTTGGGGTGTTACTGGCGCTTGGGCAGATGGATATAAAAAGATTGCTGGCTTATCATTCAATTTCACAAATTGGATATATCCTGTTAGGGCTGGGTATTGGAACCCCTCTCGGAATAATTGGGGGACTTTTTCACCTGATAAATCACTCAATATTCAAATCCCTGCTTTTTTTAAATTCAGGAGCGATTTTTTATCGCACAAAAACAAGAAATCTCGAAGAGATGGGTGGACTGCACAGCGTAATGCCAGTTACAGGGACAACTTCTCTTGCAGCGTCTTTAAGCATTTCAGGACTCCCTCCTTTTAATGGTTTCTTTTCAAAACTTATTATAATTCTCGCCTGTGTTGAAGCACAACATTATGTTTTTGCAATATGGGCAATTGTAGGAAGTATTCTGACACTTGCTTCTTTTACAAAGGTTCAAAAATTTGCTTTTTATGGGGAAAATAAGAACTGGCGCAATATAAAAGAAGTGCCATTTTTTATGTGTTTTGCAATGGTTTTTCTGGCTTTGCTGTGTTTGCTGACATCTTTGCTTTTGCTTCCTTATTTTAAAGAGGCGTTTCTTCTGCCTGCACAAAAGGCTCTGGACATTGGAGAATATATAGGACTTTTGAAATGAAAAAGAAAATTTTTGTTTTTTTGCTTTTGCTTTTTGTGTGGGTGCTTCTTGCTTTGCCATTTGATATTCAGAATTTTCTTTTAGGGGTCTTTGTTTCACTTTTTACCACGCTTGTCTTCGGGGATGCTGTTCCTGACGATGTTTTAAAATTTCTTTCAATAAAGAGAATTTTTGCATTTATTAAATACATTTTTGTTTTTCTTTATTATATGATTCTTGCAAATCTGGATGTTATGTACAGGGTTCTTCATCCTGCACTGCCGATAAAACCCGGGATTGTTAAGGCAAAAACCCGCCTTACATCAAAATTTGCAAGAACAATGCTTGCAAATTCCATTACACTTACACCCGGGACCCTTACTGTTGATATTGAAGGTGAAAATCTTTACATTCACTGGATAAATGTAAAAAGTGCGGATGTGGAAGAGGCAACAAAAATAATTGTTGAAAAGTTTGAAAAAATCCTTGAGGAGATTTTTGCATGATTGAATTTATTACAGGAGTATTACTTTTGAGCATTTTTCTGGCGCTTTACAGAATAGGAATGGGCCCAACCCCGTCTGACAGGGCTGTTGCAATAGATATTCTCGGAATTCTTGTTGTTGGCTTTTGTGTTATTATTTCGCTCGCAACAGGCAGGGACTTTTATATGAATGTTGCAATTTCATGGAGTTTGCTTGCTTTTATTGGGACAATTGCAATTGCAAAGTATCTTGAAGGAAAGGGCTTTGATGAATAGGTGAGATTATGGAAGTAGCAGGATTAATTTTAATTGTTATCGGGACCTTTTTTGACCTATTTGGAACAATAGGGCTTTTGCGACTTCCTGATGTTTACAATCGCCTTCAGGCATCAACAAAGTGTGTGACAATGGGGACCTGTTTGATTCTTTTTGGATTTGCTGTTTATTCAGGTTTTTCTCCTGCAGGCATAAAAGCACTTATCTGTATGTTTTTTATTCTTATAACCTCCCCGACAGCTGCTCATGCTCTTGCAAAGGGTTCTTACAGGGCAGGGGTTCAACTTGCCAATCAGAGCGTTTGTGACCTTTATTCTGATAAACAGGTTTTGAAAATTTCAGCGGTTATGAATAGAGATGTTATAACAATTTTGCCGGATGCTTCTTTAAGGCAGGCAATAGACCTTCTTGTTGAAAAGGGAATTACAGGGCTTCCTGTTGTTGACTCAGAAGGAGTCCTTCTTGGAATTATTACAGAAAAAGACATTATAGAATATAAAACCTATGGCAATGTGGAAACTGCAAAAGTAAGAGATGCAATGAATATAAATGTTCAAACGCTTCCACCATCTGCACCTCTCAAAGAGCTTGTAAGCATCTTTTCTCAAGAGGATTTTAGAAGAGTTCCAATTGTTGAGGATGGGAGAGTTGTTGGCATTGTTTCAAGGAAAGATATCATAAAATTTTTAAAAGAGGAAAAGAAATGAAATATCCAAAATTGAGGGAATTAAAAGAGGCAATAAGGTCGCTGTTCAGCAAACCTGCAACAACAAAATATCCTTTTGGGGAAGCAGAAATTCATCCGAGATTTAAGGGCAAACCCATGCCGCAGGAGACCTGTATTGGCTGTGGAGCTTGTGTAAACTGGTGCCCTGCAGATGCAATAGAATTGATAGATGATGTAAAAAACAAAAAAAGAACTCTTATCTGGCACTATGACAGGTGCATTATGTGCGGGGAGTGTGAAAGAATCTGCACAACTGAAGACGGGGTTAAGATGGTTCCTGATTTTGCTCTTGCAGGTTTTAAAAGAGAGAACTTGTGCGAAAAAAAGGAGTGTGAACTTGTCCTGTGTGAAAACTGCGGTGAGATTATTGCAACAAAGGAGCAAATTCTGTGGTGTGGTGAAAAAGTCGGTGAAAAGCAAACCGCAAATCTTGGATTTTTAAATTTAAAGTTAAAAGAACTTGGAATTGTTGAAGATACAAAGAGAAAGATAAAACTTGACAGAAGGGATGACCTTTTTGTTCTTCTGTGTCCGAAATGCAGGCATCAGGTTATTATAAATGACTCTCTCTGACCTTCTAAAATTTTTAGGAAAAATCACTGAAGAAGATTTTGTGGTGGTCTGCATTGGCAATGAACTTAAAGCAGATGATGGGATAGGTCCTTTTATCGCAAAAAGAGCAAGGGAGTTTTCAAAAATTTTTATAGATGCAGGAATGGCACCGGAAAATTACTTTTTTATGCTTTATTCTATTCCCCAGAAAATAATCATTGTAATTGATGCAGTTGATATGGGTTTAAAACCAGGAGAGGTTCAAATTTTGCCTCTTGAAAAACTGACAATTCAGGGAATATCCACGCACTCACTCGGAATAAAGGAGGTCTTTTCTCTATTGGAAATGAATGGCAAGGAGATTTATTTTATCGGGATTCAGCCAAAAAGTGTTGAGCTGGAAGGCAAAATTTCAGATGAAGTTTTAAAGACAGCAGAGGAAATTCTAAATTTTTTTAAAGAGAAATGCACGAATTAGGAATAGCAAGAGACCTTTTTAAAGAGGTTTTGAAAAAGACAGGCGGTAAAAAACCTGAAAGGATAGAAATTGTAATAGGCAGGGCAAGCGGTATTGAAGAGCATTTTTTAAGACATTCATTTGAAGACCACATTTTCCCTGAATACGGATGGCAGGGAGTTGAAATTGAAATCCAATACGAAGAGCCAGCATTATTCTGTGAGAATTGTAAAAAAGAAGTAAAGGATATCAATTCTTTTTCCTGTCCTTTTTGCGGGAGTTTGGATTTAAAAATCCTCAAAGGCGAAAGAGTTTACATAAAAAGCATCAAATGAAAAATGCTGGCAAAAATAATATGTTGTTTTCTCTGTCAAAAGATAAATACTTTTCTGAAATCATAATTGTTCTATAAGGGGAATATTTTTCTCTGAAACTCAAAATAGCCCTGCTAAATTTGTTTGAAATTAGCGTGGATTTTACTTCTATTGCGATTATTTTTGCATCTTTTTCAATCACAAAATCTACTTCAGCACCTGCTTTTGTTCGCCAGTAATGAAGATTATTTTCTTTTGCCACAATCTGACCTGCAATAAAATTTTCATTAAGCACGCCCCTGTCAACCCTTTCATCAATTCTTTGGAAGTTGTTAACTACAAGATTTCTAAAACCATTGTCCAGAAAATAAATTTTAGGTGTTTTTAATATTTCTGTTCTTTTATTTTTACAGAAGGGAGTCAGTTTTTTTATTACAAATGTTTTTTCAAGAATATTGAGATGTTTTAAAAGATTGTTGTAATTAAGGCCTGTTATTTGACACAGTTCGTTATAATTAACAGATGAGCCAATTTGGAGCGCAACCGCTTTTATCAATTTGTATAAAGCATCCTCACTACCCAATTGTAAAATGTCTCTGATTTCTCGCAAAAAATAGGTATTGTAGATATTTTTTAATACAGTTAATTTCTCTTCCTTGTCTTTTGAAAGAACCACACGTGGGTATCCACCAAAGATGACATAATCTTGATAGTATTCATAGATTTTATCTATAAGTTCTCGGGAGATTGAGGGGGGCTTTTTTTTAGTTCCTTCATACAATCTCTCTATCTGGTTTTTAAACTTGGAATAAATTTCATAAAGGGCAGGATTTACATAACTTAGATATTCAGCAAAACTAAAAGGAAAAAGCGTGAATACAAATATGCGACCAACAAGGTATTTCAGTGCCTGATGTGTAAGGTCAAGTGCAGATGAACCTGAAATAATAATTTTTATTTTGTGAGTATCATAAAGATATTTTAAACTCTTTCCCCCTTCTCTGGCATACTGAAATTCATCAATAAAAAGATATTTTGCCTGTTTGCAATACAGATTATAAAATGTCTTTATATCATTGTTGAATATTTTGAGAATATCCCTGTCTTCAAAATCAATATAAACCGCATTTTTTAGAGATTTAAAAATTTGCTTTAAAAGAGTTGTTTTTCCACTCTGCCTTGGTCCAACAATTGCGAGGATTTCAGGTTTAGAAAGATATTTCAGCAACAAATCTTGCAATAGCCGTCTCACATACTTAATTTTAGCAGGGTTATTTTTACTCATATTTAAATTTTAGCAGGATTATTATTATCCGTCAACCCCTGTATGTAGTAAAAGAATTTAAATGACAAGTTACAGATGGCAAATGAAAAAATGTAGAAATGAAAAATTAAAAATTTACAATTTGAAATTTGCAATATCGCAATGCGATAACCTCTTCAAGTT
>JAGHAG010000042.1 GCA_021161625.1 Elusimicrobiota bacterium | reverse complement strand
TTTTCTGTTCAGCCAGCGATTTACCGTCGAGTAAGAAACTCCCAATTTTTTTGCTAAGTTTTCCTGAGAGATTTTGTTTTCCAACCGATATGTTTCTAAAGATTTAATAATATCCATAACTATGCAAATTATAGCAACTTATATCAAATTGGTCAAATAGATTTTCCACATAATAACATAGAGGGAAACAGAGTAAAAAAGAGGCTTTTATTCCAGAACATTCTGCCGGGGGAGGATTCGAACCTCCAACTACCTGATCCAGAGTCAGGCGTCCTACCAATTAGACGACCCGGCAACGTTTATCAATTCCTTCTATTATAAACATTTTTACACTATTGTCAATTTGAGTTTGTATTTGTTTACCTATCGGGAAACTTCTTCAAGTTTTTTTATTGCTTCGTTGAATTGCCCTTCAATCATTTTCTGGTTTTTCAAAACATCCATAAGTTCGCTCTTTTTCAGCCCTGATTTTTTTAAAACTTCCTCAAGTTCATCAAGATTTGCCTCATCTTTCAGTTTAAGGATAGAACTGATTCTTTTGAGGGTTTCAAATTCTCTGATTTTTCTGGTTTTTCTGATTAAATTTGTCCTGCTTGCAACCCAGTTAAATTTTGATTTTTTTAAAACATCAGGTTTTTTGAAATCCGTAAAAACATAAAACAAATCCACTCCCCACAGAAAAAGAAGCACAAAAAAAGTCCCTTTTGAAAAACCAAGAATTGCACCCAAAATTTTTCCCTTTTTACCGGGCTTAAAGAAATCAGATGCAATTCTTCCAAAAATTGCAAAAACATACACAAGCAAAAACCACACCCCCGCAACAAAAAAAGGATAGGCAAAAGGCAAACTTTCAAGTTTTAAGGATTTGAGAATTTTAAGGGCAAAGGGCTCTGCAAGAAGTGTCGCAAGAACAATTCCCACAATACTTATAATTTCCCTCAAAAAACCCTTAAGGTAACCTAAAACTGCAAAAAGTAAAATAATCACAAGAAAAATCAAATCCCATTTCATCAGTGACCTCCCAGAACAGTATAACCGAGGGAACGCAAATCCTCGGCAAGTTTTTTCTCCATCTCAACCGCATCTTTCCATTCCATAGGGTTCAAATGCTCGTAGAGTTTTGGCAAAAGACAGATTCCATATTTTTCAACCCATCCGCTTGACTTATATCCTGCTTTGTGGTTTCTAAATCTTTCAACCGGGTCAAGACCTGTCATTCCAACATAAACGCAGGGCATATCAGGTTTTCCGTCTGGATTTAATTCTTGCACTTTTTTAAATTCTCTAACCTTTTTTTCAAGCAAAACAACATAAACATGATAATGCCTTTTATCCACGCTTAAAAACTCTGCAAATCAGAGCAACTTTATTTCTTCTGGCAAATTCCTTCATAAAATCTATGTAGGGCTTTATGTTCCTGTCTTTTGCTGGGTCTGTGTGAAAAAAGATGGATTTTTTAAATCTGTGCTTTTTATATTGTTTATCTGTTTTGTTAAATAATTTTTGAAAATCTTTGTATTGCAAGAGTTTATTGTAGTAAGGTATTTTGGTTTGTGGTTCAAGAAAACCAAATTTCCCTGAGAAAATCAAAAAGCCCTTTTTTCTCTTTTGAGAAAGTCCATAGATGTTTTTTATGTAACCTGCAAGGTATCTTTCCAGTGCAGGAATTTTTTCTTTTTTCCTGCTTTTTCTGGCTGAGCAATGGGTTATGTAAAACTCAACCATCAATGTTTTTCTATGTTTCTTATTGCAACAGGAATTTTTTTTGCAATTTCGCGAACCAGAAATCCGCGGTCTCCCTTTTCCTTAAAAAGAATATCAGCACAAAGCCCGTGGATATATGCCGCACATCTTGAAGCATCAATTATATTCAATCCCTGTGCAATAAATCCTGCAATCATTCCTGAAAGAAGGTCGCCTGTGCCACCTGTTGAAAGAATGGGGTTTCCTGTTGGATTTATGTAAACTTTTTTCCCATCACAAATTGCCGTCTGATGACCTTTTAAAAGAATGGGTGCATTTATGTTTCTTGAAATTCTTAAAAGGGTTTTCCACGAATGAGGGGGGACAATCTTTCCTGAGGTAAGGTTTCTAATTTCCCCTGTGTGAGGGGTTAAAATGTAGTTTTTGAGTTTTCTGAAAAGAGAGAATTTTTTTAGAAGAAAAATCCCGTCTGCATCAATAACCTTTGGAACTTTTATTTTTTCTAAAATTTCAAGAAGAGAAGCATCTTCCCTTCCCCAGCCACATCCCCAGACAACCGCTTTTACTTTTTTTCTTTTTATGTAATTAAGAATATTCGTATCCGCACCTATGTGAATAGCCTCAGGAAAATTTATCTTCTTCTCTGAAAAAAAAGTAAGAAGTCCTGCCCCTGATTTTAAAGCACCAAGACCTGCAAGAATGCTTGCTCCCTGCATTTTTCCTGCAAAAATGAGAACATGTCCTGCTCTATATTTGTTAAACGATGGCTCTCTTTCAGGAATTTTTTTTAAGATTTCTTCCGGGGTGATTAACTCAATGTTCTTCAGCCCCTTTACTTTCTTTAAACCTATGTCAACAAATCTCACAGAACCTGAGAAATCTCTTGCAGGCGGTAAAAAAAGACCCAGTTTTGGATAACCAAATGTCACGGTAAAATTTGCCTTTACAGCAATCTGACATTGCCCTGTATCTGAGTTTATTCCTGAAGGAACATCGCAGGAGACAACAGGGGTTTTAGAATTATTTATTGCCTGAATTACACTTTTGAACGGCTCTTTAACTTCTCCCCTGAATCCTGTTCCAAAAATGCAGTCAACAATCCAGTCCGCATTTTTAAATGAGTTTTTAATTCGTGAAATTGAGGCTTGAAAAAAAACTTTTCTTTTTGATGTTTCTATTGCCCATCTCAAATTTTCGTTTATTCTTTCTTCTGGAAAAACACAGAATATTTCAACCTGTTTCTTCAAAAATCCTGATGCAAAAACACCATCCGCAGCATTGTTGCCCCTTCCAATGACAAAAACAAAATTTCTTCCCGGAAGGGTCCTTAAAAAATCTCCAAAACCCCGGGAAGCCCTTTTCATAAGTGTCCTTTCTGGAATTCCAGAGGCAATTGTTATTTTATCTGCCTTTATGCAATCACTTCCTTTTACAACAATCACAGCCACACCACCACTGCAACTGCGTTTTTGTCTGTGTGCGAGATTGAGACGAGAAATTTTCCCTTTTTCCCTTTTACAAAAACATAAGGTCTTCCGTTTTTGCTGTTTTTTACCTCAATTTCTTTTAAGGCAATTTTTTTGTCTCCTGTTGCTTTTATAACCGCCTCTTTTACCGCAAACCTTGCTGCAAGATGCATCTGAGGTTTTGCTTTTTTAAGGCAATAATTAAGTTCCTTCTTTGTGAAAATTTTTTCAAGAAGGCGCTTTGACGGTTTTGAAAATCTTTTTATTTCCTCAATGTCTATGCCAATGCCTTTCACTTACTTTTTAATTCCTGCTGAAATCTGAAATCCTGTAACTTCGTCTGTTTTTGAAAAAGCAAGGTCAAGATATGTAAAAGGAATTAAGCGAAATTCTATCCCTGCAAGAATTCTCGCTCGGGTTTCTTCAGGTTCCAATTTTACACCAACTGCGTCTATTTCCATTTTTGTTTTTTCCGAAGCAATCACTACGAAAGGCGTAATAATGGGAAGTTTTTTGCTTGCCTTCAAACCTATGGATGTTGTAGTGGCATCAAGCCCTGTAACACTTAACGTGTTTACTCCGAGAACAGCAGAAATGCCCGGGATGGGAGAAATAACTCTGTCTTTCAGGATGTTGTATTCAAGACCAAAACCAAAAAAGTTGATTTTCTCATCTGAATTTTTCATTTCTGACTGCATTGCTCTTAAGAAGACATCCATCCTCGTAAAAGGTATGCCCTTTGAAATATAGAGCCATCCCGCGCCTAAATTTCCTTCTTTTTCATCTTCTGTAAAAACGGGGTTGTCATCACTGATGCCACTTGCAGAAACCTGAATACCCACATCAAAACCAAGCAAACCGCCTTTTTTCGTCGGAGACCAGAAACCGCCACCGAGAACCGAACCCACATCCCCTGCAAGGGGCTTTAATTCGCTTTCTGCTTTGGTTTTGGCATTATCAATCCAGTCCGCCCTTAAAAAAGCAGCAAAAATAAAAACACAAAACAAAATTTTTCTCACTTCTCCTCCTC
>JAGHAG010000071.1 GCA_021161625.1 Elusimicrobiota bacterium | reverse complement strand
ATATAATATTTTATAATAAAGTCAAACTTTTTTTTCTATTTACACTTATAATGGGTGTCGCTATTGGCCGCATTTACAGCAAGAGAAGCAATTTGAACTCGCCGCAAAAAGTATTGACAGATTTAGGGATGTATTATTTGACTTTGAAGAAGGAATAGAGAGTCTTGTAGAGTCGGAGCCAAAGGTCAACCGAAAGTTCTGATACAGAATTTTTTTGTCATAGGTTTATTTTTCCAAAAGTTTTGACTTTTTCCTTATATCCCCTCAGGATTTTTAAGAAATAAACACCTTTGACTTGACTCCCAGCAGATACTCTAATATAAATTAATGCTTTCATAAAAATAAAGCTTGGCTTACATTATTGCAGAAGTTCAATAATATCATTTTTGTTTAAGATTTTAAAATTATTTTCCATTTTTTAAAGACCGTTCCAGGAATTTTATCTGTTTTTTACATTCCAAAAGTAGTTTACGATACTTCGCGCGCAATTGCTTTGCTTCTTTATATTTCTTTACAGTATCCGGGGAAACTTTTTTGCCTTTATAAATAAACTTTACTTTTCCTCGTTCCCGGAGCAGAAGATAATAATATTCATGCCCTTTTATTTTTTTCTTAATAAGACTGCCTTTGGGCAATTTAGCTAATGCCTGTTCGTATTTCTTTTTCAGTCGTAAAGAATTTTTTAATTCTTCCTTTAATACACTTTTGATTGTCATGTCGCCTCCTTGGTTACCATACAATATTGTAAATATTATATATTGTATGGTAACGCATGTCAATGAAAAAGTTATCATACACACTTTTAGTTTAAGCATATTGTATGGTAATTGCCTTGCAAGGGCTAATTTAAATGACTCCGAATGCAAGTAGTAGAAATCAAAAGAAATGCAATCTGAGAACAAAAGACAATTTTTCAGGTAAGGAACCGATACTTTTTATTGGCAATTATGGAATTGACAGAGGGATCGCGAGCCATACAGGGGAGCAAGACGAAAAACTTCAAAATCGCCTCGCCAAAGATGGTGCAGCCAACAAAAATAGCCAAAATATCTGATACCCAAAAGTCCTGATGTAAAATTTCATGGTCTTAGTCGCCTTTGAGGATTTTGTGGAAAAACCAGAGTTTGCTTATCCGATTTATCTTTTTCAAAATTCTTTTCTCTTTATTTGAAAGAAGTTCAGGGGAAATTCTGCCCTTTATATAAAGAACTGCACACTCATCAATCCATTTGAAAAGAAAACCAAAAACAGGTATATAAAGGCAGGTTCCAAGGTCAATTATATAGGGTTTTTCATCCTTTACAAGTATGTTGCTTAAATGCCTTAAATCAAAGTGATAAATGTTTTTTTTGTGCATACGGGAAATCAGATTTTTTAATCTTTCAAAAAACTCCTCTGGTAGGTTCTTCGCTTTTTTTGAGGAAATTCCGTCAATGTATTCAATCAAAAGAGAAAAAGGAGTGGGGGTTCCAAAAAATTTTGGAAAGCCCTCTATTCTGGAAAGTTTTTTATAAAACCATGCTTCCCTTTTTATTATAAATGCTCCCAGAATTCCCCATTTTGAAAAATCCTTGTAAACAAGTTTTCTGCCATTTTCTTCAACAAGCCAGACCTCTGCCTGATGATATGATGGATTTGAAAGTAGTTTTATTTTTTTCAAAGTTTCCAGAATAAAATTGCTATTCCGATTATATCAAGAATTATTATTCCAAGTTCACTGTTTTCAAGCATCCTTTTAAATGACCACTTCCTCGGCGTATTTTTGTATGCTTTAAGAGAAGGAAGCAGGGCGGGAACTCTTTTCATGTAATTCAAAAACTCATCTCCATAAATTGCAAGAAGTCGGGTTCCTTCAATCACTTCCTTTCTTGGATAATAATAAAGAGCAAAAACAATCTGCCATATAAACAAAAGCCACCACAGATGTGCCATCAGGATAAAGCCCGTTGCAATCAAATATGTTCCAAGATAAAGAGGATGCCTGACATAAGCATAGGGACCTGAAATCGTAAATTCCTTTGTTTTTACAAGATGACCGCATCCCCAGATTCTAAAAAACTCGCCAACAACAATGAGAATTATTCCGGCAATGAAAAAAAAGTCGTTTATGGGATTTGCAAAATAAAAAAGAACTATAACTCCGATATAAACCGGAATGGTTCGCAATGTTATTTTTTTAAGCAATTTCATGTTTTTATATATCAAAAAAACAAACCTTAGTAAACTTTACGCATTAAATCATTTCAAACCACATATGACAGAGTTTGAAATTTCGTATAACGGCTGGCGGGTCAGAGCAAAGCGAGGATTTGGGCAGAGTGCCGAAGACACGAAGCCAGATACCCGCTTGTTATACGCCGTTGCCAGATTTATACTCATACCATCTGCACCTCTTTTTGTTGATTTAAGTAAATTGTGAAATGTTGCTCTGGTAAAAAATCAAATTCTTTTTCCAAAACATACCCTGCTTTCTCCATTTCTTGAACAATAGTTTCCTTGGATACATAATGTCCAAACATTCCACGAAATGTAAACGGTTTGCCTTTCTTATATTCTATTATAACCACTTTGCTGTAAGGCTTTAGAAATTTCTTTAGAACCTTAAAGTAACCAACGCGGTTTGATATATGATGTGTCACATTGCGCATAAACACACAATCCAAACTTTCTTTTGGTAGTTCCAATTT